>CAIQUX010000055.1 GCA_903875055.1 uncultured Bacteroidota bacterium | reverse complement strand
CAATTTGTCTTTAAATATCTGGAAGGCGTTTCTATCCTGCAGACACCTTTCTTTCTGCTCGCTCATTTCGTGGCCTTCCATAGTCAGTATCCGGCCGATGGTTTTTCGACACCTTATCAATATGCTGTTGCCTGGGGTTGTATTATCTATTGCTTGCTCGCCATCTTTCTGCTTCGTAAGATTCTATTACGTTATTACAAAGATGGCACGGTGGCTGTCACGATCCTGTTGTTGTTATGCGCGAGTAACTTCCTTCAATACACGGCAATAGAAGGTGGACAAAGTCATGGCTATATTTTTCCACTATATGTGTTTCTGCTTTATGTCACGATACGATGGCATGAAAACAGGAAACTTATCTGGGGCTTTTTATTGTCATTGATAATCGGAGTGGCAGTGATCAGTCGGCCTACAGAAGCCGTCATGCTTTTTATTCCGTTGTTATGGGGTGTGAGAAGCAAAGCAGATATCATCGAGAAAATCAAATTCCTATTCAAACAAAAGGCACATCTTCTTTTATTGATTTCAGGATTCATACTTGGCATTGCTCCTCAGCTTTTATATTGGAAAAGGGTCACAGGTTCCTTTGTATATGATGTAGGCAGCAAATGGGATTTTCTGAATCCGCATTTTCGGGTGTTGTTAGGATTTGAGAAAGGATGGTTTATCTATACACCAGTGACGTTCTTATTTATAGCCGGATTCTTTTTTATCAGACAAAAGGAATTCAAGCGCTCGGTCATTACGTTTTGTCTGCTCAATATCTATATCATCATTGCGTGGCATATCTGGCGTTATGGTGGCAGTTACTCTTGTCGTGCGTTGGTGCAAAGCTATCCTGTATTTGCCATGTCTTTAGCCGGACTTGTTGAAAGGGTTCTTCTAAAGAAATGGAAGGTCCTGTTTTTTATCCTGTCAGCCTTTCTTATCAGCGTCAATCTTTTTCAGATTAAGCAATACAATCAGGGCATCCTTCATTATGATGAAATGAATGCCTCTTATTACCGAGCTATCTATCTGAATCCTAATCCGACGCCGCTTGATATGAGTTTACTCGATACAGCCGATATACTTCGCGATGAAGCGGCTTATAGTTCCGTTTCATTTTATAAAGATGAACAGGGGCACATCATACAACAAGATTTGGCATTGTATGAGCAAAACATACCAGCTCCGCGTGATGTTTCTATCCATGAACGCTGGATCAAAGTCAATGCGACAATCAAAGTGGAACAGGGATTGTGGGGCACTTACCTGATGGCAAGTATCAAACATGGCGGACTATATAAAGAAGCGAAAATCCGTCTCTTCAATGCATTGTCTAAAGAAGGAAAAACAAATCAGTATGTATTTTTCATTCAATCACCGGATATACATAATGAATTGGCCGTGCGTATTTGTCTAACAGGAAACCCTTCTTTAAAAGGACGGCTTGAGTATCTTGAATTGACTGAATTGAAAAAATAATCTTCCAGGGAACAACGCTTCAACCAAAGCATTATCACAGCAAATTATTTTCATTATGTGACAAATGTCACCAAAGGTCTTGTTTTCTTACCTGAACTTTGCCCTCTGTAGAACTTGATAGTCAGTTTGTACAAAATATAAGAAACAATGAAATACGTCATTATAGGTGCAGTGGCAGGTGGTGCCAGCACTGCCGCAAGGCTCAGAAGATTAGATGAACATGCCGATATCGTGCTGTTCGAAAAAGGAGAATATATCTCCTATGCCAATTGCGGCCTACCGTATTATATCGGTAATGTGATTAAGCAACGCGATAAATTATTTGTGCAAACTGCCGCCTCCTTTCATGAACGATTTGCGATTGATGTGCGTGTCAAGACCGAAGTGATCGGAATTGATGCTGCCAATAAAACCGTTTCTGCCCGTAATCAGGAAACCAATGAGGTGTATACCGAAGCATATGACAAATTAGTTTTGTCTCCAGGTGCCGAACCAATACGCCCTCCGTTGCCCGGTATCGGACTCGAAGGCATCTTTACTTTACGGAATGTCAATGATACAGATTATATCAAAGCGTATGTAGACGAACACCGCTCAGGCAAGGCTGTCGTAGTCGGTGGAGGTTTCATCGGACTCGAAATGGCCGAGAACCTTCAACATCTGGGATTGGATGTAAGCATCATCGAAATGGGACAACAGATCATGGCACCTCTTGATTTTCCGGTAGCGGCCATCGTACAGCAACATATCCGTGACAAAGGCGTGGATCTGAGAGTCAATACCAGTGTGACCGGTTTTGAAAAAATTGCCGACCGTATCCAAGTGAAACTGAGTGATGAGAGCACAATTGACGCGGATATCGTGATTCTTTCCATCGGTGTGCGACCTGATACACGACTGGCTGTTCAGGCGGGACTGCAACTTGGACAAGCGAAAGGAATTTTTGTGAATGAGTATTTACAAACATCCGATCCGGATATTTATGCCGTAGGCGATGCCATCGAATTCCGCAATCCGATTACAGGACAATCAATGAATACCTATCTGGCAGGTCCGGCCAACAAGCAAGGCCGAATCTGTGCCAACAATATCGTCTCTGGTAATACAGAAACCTATCATGGTGCTATCAATACGGCTATCGTAAAGGTCTTCGACATGACAGTAGCTACAGCAGGCACCGCCTCCAAACACCTTCTCAGCGCCGGTATCCCACATCTGGTGTCGACCACGCATAGCGGTTCACATGCCTCCTATTATCCAGGCGCGCAACAGTTGCACATACAAATTGCATTTTCACCAGATAACGGTCGTTTGCTGAATGCACAGATCGTAGGTTTTCAGGGAACTGACAAACGTATCGAGATGTTCTCGTCGGTCATCAAACGCAACAGCACCATTGATGAGTTGATGGACATGGAACACGCTTACGCACCTCCATTCTCATCGGCCAAGGATCCGGTAAACATAGCAGGATTTGTTGCAGAGAATATCATGAAAAAAAACATGGTACCATTCTATTGGAATGAAATCGATCAAATCGGTGCTGATGATCTACTGATTGATGTTCGTACCGAAATCGAATATCATGCAGGCTCCATACCCGGTGCGGTAAATATACCTGTAGATGAATTACGATCCCATCTGCTTGATATAGCGATTGATAAAAAAATCTTTGTGTATTGTGAGGTGGGCCAACGTGGTTATCTCGCGCAACGTATTCTGATGCAAAATGGGTTTAAGACTGTCTATAATTTATCAGGCGGTTATTCAACTTGGAAACATTGCCATCGCGAACTCAAACAGCAAGCTGCTTTAAAGGCTGAGTTGGTATAAACGACTCAATGGCTCCCTTCATTTATTTATGAAATCTTATAGATCTCTTCCACCCATTTTAAAATCTTGAGGAAATCTATCTGAAGATCGATGAGACGACCGGTATGTATGTCGAATACCCAACCATGTACCTGAAGTCCACGTTCATAGTATGCTTGTTGCACCGCTGCCGTCTTGATAAGATTCACACATTGTTCCTGTACATTCAGTTCCACTAGACGGTCATAACGTTTCTCTTCATCGGTGATGCCGTTCAGTTCATCCTTATGCAATCGATATACATCCCTGATATTGCGTAGCCATGGATTCAATATACCCATATCGATTGGCGTCATGGCGGCTTTGACACCTCCGCAGGCATAGTGCCCGCATACTACAATATGATTGACCTTCAGATGCTTAACGGCGTAGTTCAATACCGACATTACATTCAGATCGACATTGTTGACTAAGTTGGCGATATTTCTATGAATGAACGCTTCACCGGGCTTGATACCCATGAGGTCTTCGGCGGTCACACGACTATCGGAACAACCGATATATAAAAACTCAGGCGATTGGCCTTTAGCCAGATGCTCAAAATAAGCTGGATCTGATGCTAATTTCTCTTTGATCCAATGTTCGTTGTTGATGAAGACTTGCTGTAAATCCATGTTGGGTTCGTTTTAAATTATACTGAGGTCGTGTATCAGACTCTGTTCTCATTTAGTATCTTGATGCTCGGATTCATCTTCATTATAAAAAAAGCTGAGTGCGCCGGAAGGGCAAGCATTTATCTGTCTGATGATATTCTCCGTGGCGGCTCCTTCCGGATTTATCCAGGGTCGTATTGCCGGATTGAAGACACTCAATAATCCATGTTCTCCTTTCCAGCATAGTGTGGAGTGCTGACAAAGGGCAGACTTCCATATGATAGTGATATCCTTATTACGGTAGCGGGTGACAATTTCTTTCATCGATAGTTTTATCTGACAAGAGCAAATCTAAAAAAATATACTGAGAATTTATTGCTTGACTGAATCTCTGCGGGATAGCCTCCCGTAAGGCTCGTGCCTCGATAACCTTTTCTAACAAAACAAATCCCGCAATCGTAGCTCTGCGGGATAGCCTCCCGTAAGGCTCGTGCCTCGCCAACGGGAGGCTACATATTCCTCCTATACTGTCCACCGACTTCAAACAAAGCCTTGGTGATTTGTCCTAAGGAACAGAACTTCACAGTCTGCATCAACTCCTCAAAAATATTTCCGTTACGAATGGCCACCTGCTGCAAACGATGTAACATTTCTTTTCCTTTTTCACCACTTCTTCGTTGTAGATTTTGTACACTGTTTATCTGAAATTCTTTTTCTTCCGTTGTTGAACGAATGACCTCCTGCGGCAACATAGTCGGTGAACCCTTACTGCTCAAAAAGGTATTCACACCGATGATCGGAAATTCGCCGGTATGTTTCAAGGTCTCATAATACAAACTCTCTTCCTGTATCTTGCTTCGCTGATACATCGTTTCCATGGCCCCTAAAACACCACCACGCTCTGTAATCTTGTCGAACTCAGCCAACACCGCTTCTTCAACCAACTCAGTCAGTTCTTCGATGATGAAGGAACCTTGTAACGGATTCTCATTTTTCGCCAGACCCAATTCACGGTTGATGATCAACTGTATCGCCATCGCACGACGTACACTTTCTTCCGTTGGTGTCGTGATAGCCTCGTCGTAAGCATTGGTATGAAGTGAATTGCAATTATCATAAATCGCATACAATGCCTGAAGCGTTGTGCGGATATCATTGAAATCGATTTCCTGCGCATGCAGACTTCGACCGCTAGTCTGTATATGATATTTCAACATCTGACTTCGTTCATTACCGCCATATTTGTATTTCATGGCCTTGCTCCAAATCCGTCTGGCCACACGACCGATGACGGAATATTCAGGATCGATACCATTGCTGAAGAAGAACGAAAGATTCGGTGCGAAACTGTCGATATGCATACCACGACTCAGATAATATTCCACAAAGGTGAATCCATTACTCAAGGTAAAGGCTAGCTGCGAAATCGGATTGGCGCCTGCTTCGGCTATATGATAACCGCTGATACTGACGCTGTAAAAATTGCGTACGCCCTGATCGATAAAGTATTGCTGCACATCACCCATCAATTTCAACGAAAATTCTGTCGAGAAAATGCAGGTGTTCTGTGCCTGATCTTCCTTCAAGATATCGGCTTGCACCGTACCACGGACTTGCTTTAATGTATCGGCTTTTATTTTCTCATAAATACCTTTTGGCAATACCTGATCGCCGGTAGTTCCCAGCAACATCAACCCCAGTCCATTGTTGCCTTCAGGCAATTCGCCATTGTAACGAGGCCTGTCAGCATCAACAGACAATTGCCCCAACACTTCATCCTGCAAACCATTTGACTGAATATATTTTTCACATTGCTGATCGATCGCTGCATTCATATAAAAGGCTGCAATGATCGATGCGGGTCCGTTGATGGTCATACTCACCGATGTCTTCGGATCAGCCAGATTAAAACCACTGTATAATTTTTTCGCATCATCGAGACTTGGCACACTCACACCGCTATTTCCAATTTTGCCATAGATATCCAGACGATGTTCCGGATCTTGTCCGTACAATGTGACACTGTCAAACGCTGTACTCAAACGGGCTGCAGGCAAACCTTTGCTCACATAATGGAAACGTTTGTTGGTACGTTCAGGCCCGCCTTCACCAGCAAACATTCGGGTCGGGTCTTCACCTTCGCGTTTGAACGGATAAATACCCGCTGTGTATGGAAACTCGCCGGGAAAATTTTCCTGTAAAGCCCATTGCAGGATTTCGCCCCAGGCTTCAAATTTCGGCACAGCCACTTTCGGTATCTGAGAATGTGAAAGGCTCTCCGTATGGGTTTTGATTTTCAATTCCTTATCACGAACCTTGAAAGTGTAATACTCGCCTTTATATTGTTGTAATTTATTTTGCCATTGGTCAAGTAATAATTTATGTTTGGGCTCCAAATCCAATTCTACTTTCGCATACACTTCCTGCAGCGATTTGATCAAGCGATCCTTATCATCCACCTTCGTATCGTTTAATGTATCGATGGTCTTCTTAATGCCAAACAATTTCATGGCAATCTCACTTTGCGATTTGGCTCGTTTATCGTAACCACGATTATTTTCCGATATCTCACTCAGGTAACGGGTTCTTGATGGAGGTATGATGAATATCTTTTCACTCATCTCATCTGTGATATGAAAATCTGATTTCAAATCCGCACCGGTTTTCTCGGCAATCTTATCCATCAAGGCTTTATACAAGGTATTCGCTCCCGGGTCATTGAATTGTGAAGCGATAGTTCCATAGACCGGCATCATATCCACTTCGATCGTGAACGCTTTATGATTACGCTGATATTGCTTCTTCACATCACGAAGCGCATCTAACGCACCGCGCTTATCAAACTTATTGACAGCCACAATATCGGCGAAGTCAAGCATATCGATTTTCTCAAGCTGAGTGGCGGCACCGTATTCAGGCGTCATCACATACATGCTGACATCACAATGATCAGTAATCTGCGTATCGCTTTGTCCTATACCCGAAGTTTCCAGTATGATCAGATCGAAACCGGATACCTTCAGCATCTTGACGGCATCTGCAATATATTTCGACACGGCCAGATTACTTTCACGTGTGGCCATCGAACGCATAAACACGCGCGGATTACGGATGGCGTTCATACGGATACGATCACCTAAGAGCGCACCACCCGTCTTTCGTTTAGACGGATCGACCGAGATGATACCAAGCTTCTTATCTTTAAAATCAATCAGAAATCGTCTGACCATTTCATCGACCAGACTACTTTTACCTGCACCGCCAGTACCTGTGATACCAAGTACAGGTGTCTTAACTTTGGCAGCATCTTCCTCAATCTTCTTCAACATCGCCTGCGTTTCAGGGAGATCATGAAAATTTTCAGCGGCAGATATGCAACGTGCCAATGATTTAAAATCACCTTCGTTAAGATGTCCGGCTTCGCCATTGAGATTATTTCCCGTAGGGTAATCGCTTTGTTCGAGAAGGTCATCGATCATCCCTTGGAGTCCCATGGCACGGCCATCATCCGGACTGTAAATCTTCGTGATGCCATAGTTTTGAAGTTCCTCGATTTCTTCAGGAAGTATGACACCACCGCCACCGGCAAAAATCTTGATATGCCCGCAACCTTTCTCCTTGAGAAGATCATGCATATATTTAAGATATTCGACATGCCCGCCCTGATAGCTAGTCATGGCAATCGCATTTGCATCTTCCTGAATGGCACAATCGACCACATCCTGCACACTGCGGTCATGACCGAGATGAATGACCTCGGCTCCGCTGCTTTGCATGACGCGACGCATGATATTGATGGCAGCATCATGGCCATCGAATAAAGAGGCTGCGGTTACGATTCTGACTTTATTCTTCAATGTATATGACATAAACTCAATTTGATAATTTGAAAATCTAAGCAGTCTTCATTAGAATGACCGCTGGCAAAAATAGTCAAATTTAAGCAGCATAAAAGAGGAAAATTGGTTCTGATTACCTATTCAAGATCCTTGCCGCCAAAGCTGAATGGCAGCAAATCTTTCGACGAATTCACGACCACAATAGTACCCGTTTGGCCGGCGAGAATGAGGACGATATTCTTCTTGTTCCTATCCTCACATTCCGAAATAAACTGACGACACATGCCGCATGGGAAAGCCGGCATATTATTGGCTCCATCAGGCGAGACATAACTGATAGCAATAGATACGATGGTTTCATGAGGAAACTCTGATATGGCTGAAGCCAGCGCACTTCGTTCGGCACATATCCCGACAGGATAGGAAGCGTTTTCAATATTGACACCTGTCACTATTTTCCCATCACCGAGCAGCACGGCTGCCCCAACTCTGAACTTTGAATAAGGCGCATAGGCATGTTCCGTTGCTTTTCTGGCAATCGAAAGAAGTTGGGCATGAGATGAATCCAGATCGCTTTCTTTCTTGAATTCCTGATATGTAAATTGATATGTTGGCATAGCTAGAAATCAAATTTAATGAATTAGGTTCACTTTCTTTTAAAAAATTGCACGTACACTGGCCCGTCCTGTATGGATAACAGAACCTGTTGCCGGTTTACGTCCTTCATATTCGAGATTCATTTCGATATTCTTTGAGACCCGTTTGTTGAAGGATGCCTGCCACAACCAATTCTTTCCCTTTTGCAAGCCATCGAGCATGGTATAGCTGACACCAGAATTTTCTATACCAGTATAGGCAATATTCGAAAAGGTCGCTCGTGCGCTCAGTGCACCGGAAGCAAGGATATTGTATTTGAGTTCCAGATTGATATTATCAGCCTTCGCCTTCTCACCTCCAAAGCCTTTGGCATTTTGCCTTAGGTCATATTTGTACCCTGTCAGAATCCTGAATTGATTCTTCATCAGCAGGATGGTGATGGAAGGCTCCGCTGATTGATAGCTTATCTCATAATTCCTGTTCTCAAGGAATTGCGAAAGGAATTTCTTACTGCCATTCTTAAGACCTAAGGACAAGGTAAGTTGTTTGGTAAGATTATAACGTCCGCGTATTTGTTGCTCGATATTCTTACGGGCATCGATGCCATAATTCAACAGCGTCTTTCCGCCGGCCAAGGTATGAATATAATCGAGTCCCCAGGTGCTGTTAAAGCGATTGAAAAAAACAGAGTTGATGACAGATGAAGAATTATTGATGAGCAGACTATCATCAAACGAATTAATGAAGGGATTATATTGCGCAATACCTTCCTTACCGACGAAACGGTTGCTTAGCTGCACTGCCGACTGAACGAAAAACAAGGAGACGAATTTCGGTATCAGCTTCAACTTGGATTGATTGAAAAATGCCTTAGGATTGATTGAAACAGATTGGTTATATAATGAATATTTGGCTTTCACATATTGATTGGTCGGCGTAAAGACCTTGATATACAATTTCTCATCAGGGAAGATAGCCAATTCAAATTCATTCAACTGCTTGAGTGAATCATGATTGTAATCGCGCCATACATACAAACCTTGTCCTGCTGGCACTTGAACATATGCAAACTCACGTTTCTGTTCCTGCCCTGAACCGAATTCATATAAAATATTACCTGAAATTAATCCTTTGATCATGGAGAAATTATATTCAATACGGCCTAGTAAATTCTCCTCAGGCTTCTGTTTTGTAATTGATGTGTCTTTAATATCCAAAATACGATAGGTTGCCGTGGCATGAATTTCATGATTTTTGACCGAATTGATAGTGCCATTCAGTGAAAATGTATGACCTTCTGTGCTACGCGCGAACGCATTATTTTTAATGGCCTTATCATTGCGATGGATATATTCTGCTGTAAAATTATTTCTAGCACTCAGATTATTCCTGACATAGAAACTCAAGACATCAAAGGCAAAAGCGCTTGCCAAAAGAGAATCGGTGAGTGTGTTTTTCATTTCATTCTGCTCGATCACATACCGCGTACCGACCGTCAGATTTTGGAGTTTCTGAAATTGCTTTTCCAATTCTACAGAAGGCCGGTAATAATTACTTTTGTATAAGATCGAATGTTGCTGCATAAGATCCCCTTTGGCAAGAATCCGATATCCTTTTTTTGAACCTGAGATCGATGCGATATGTTGAGTGCCGTTAAATGAAGTGCCGCGGTTATAGGTACCGAACTGATAATTGATTTCGCCGAGTTTCTTTTTATTTAATGAAAGCGAAATAAAACCCAGATGTTCATTTTCACTTTTTTCGCTTGTAGTTATATTCCAGTCTCTGGCAAATTCCACATTCCTGAAACGCTCGAGTGCTTTGAATTGTTTATCGACAAATTCATAGGATGCTTTACTGTTAAGACTGATTTCACTTTTTCGACTGATGATCCTTGATTCGTCATAGGTGATATGGGCGGCGTATCCGTTATGAGCAGCATTGTCGATTTTCGAAAACATATTCGGGTCGGCATTGCTGTAAGCAGTCTCGACTGTCAGATGTTTCGCACTGTCGATTGTATAAGAAGCTCCGAGAGTTATCATTTGTTGTTTCTTTGGAGTAACCAATACCACGATCGGTTCATAATCACCTTGAGGAAGTCCGGCCGCTGGTGCTACCCAGGCATATACTCGACCATTGGCACTATTGACCGATTGCCTGTAATTTCCCTTCCCCTGCCCTACGAAAGAAAAACTCAATGAGTATCTGGCACTGTCCTTATCGGTAGAAAACAGATACACATTCTTGTAAACGATACTATTCACCACTGTGTCGATTTTTGCGTAGAGCACTTTGCTGTTACTAAAAGTATCCACCTGTTGAACACTGGTATAATAGGCATTCTGGATACTGTCGCCCAAGGTAGAAAGAAAGTGTATTTTAGAAGAATCAAGTGATTGCTGTACCGTCTGATTTTTTGAATCCTGGTTGGAGTAAACATTGAGCCTTAGCTGCAGCTTGTCATTTACCTTCCACTCATCATTGACATAAAGTAGTGAATTAAGATAGTTCCGATCCGAAAATTCAAATTCGACCGTGATCCGTAAATCTTTCGTGATAAAACGTTTGGGCATAAAGGTGATTTCGGCAGTATTATAATCGATGATATAATCAAACTCTTCGCCGCGTTTCATCAGGTTGCCATCGATATAGACCCGCTCTGTTCCAGCCAGTATGATAAAAAATTGTTCGCCATTGGACCCTGTCAACTTATAAGGCCCTTGATTGCCTTCTAGCGGTGTCAATACATTACGTACAAACTTCCCTTTTGCCAATGAGGCACCCAAACTGACTTTGTTTTCCCCTTTTGTAGAGGTCTTAAACGAACTTGAAAAAAAACCACCCTGCACTCGTTTATAGAAATTCATAAAGTAGCCACTTGGTTTTTTAATATCGTAATCACCAACTATCAAGGTTGCCCGTTTGCGTTGCAATTGAATGGTCACCTTATCGAACTCCTGCAATTGCTGTGTATTCCCCTCGGGTTGAAAGGGTATTGTATTATCGGTGATGGCGCCACTGAGTTTGATACTGTCTCCGAGATCGCCTTCCAACTGAAGATTAAATTGGGAATTAAGTACAACATCCTGGTTATTTCCAAACGATAGTGCCCTTCCGAAACTACCGTTGTAATCTACATTGCCAAAATCGATGAATACCCCGTTACTACTCACCTGAGTCGCATCATAATAAAACGGTGTGGCGGCAAACGATTGTTCGATCTTCCTGGCATTCTTATGATAATACCTTTTTGAGAAGTTATAAGGAAAAACTCTATATTCTATAAATATGCTATCGGTTTTTGGTCGCTGATTCCATATCAATGTTCCTTGGGCATAGTCAATGAAAAAGGTTGAAGTATCTACCCCTTCCACATGGAGTGTATTTGGAAGTATACTGAGTGAATCTATTTGTAACGTGTCGGTTGCTGCTGAGAATTTCACTCTACGAATATTACTAGCTTCGGATAATTGAGCCATACCCAAACAAGGCCATAAAAGCCCCCATATGATCAGACTAATTTTCCTGTGAATCAAAACCGGATATTGTTTCTATTAACGCTTAAAAATAGGTATATTGTATCTGATTAGATTAATTTATTTGATACAACAAAAGCAGGTAGAATTGGAATGCTTTACAGTCTCATAATAATTCACATGAATTATCTTAAAATCATAGAAATTGCGTTTTGATAAAGTATATTTATAGATTCATTGAAGATGAGCACACTCAAAAAAAATATTCTTTTTCATAGTATCGGAATTCTCGTTTTCCTTTCGATTCCAGTTATTTTTCCACCCTATTCACAGCCTTTCCTGATCAAGGAAATAGAATCATTCGTTCTGATTGTCTTATTTTTTTATTTGAACTATTATTATCTGGTCCCCAACTTTTATTTCAAAAAACAGTATATCAGTTACGGAGGTATCCTGATGGTCTTGTTTTTTTTCATCACGATTATACCCGTGTTCATGTTATACAGTCATACACCTGAAGGAAGCAAAGGGTGGGTTGAACCGCATGGTATGAGAGGGTTCTTGTCGCCATTCTATTCAGATATCAAACGAAACCTGCTCTTGTTTGCCACCGCCTTTTTCGCATCCATTGCTTTCCGTATCAATGACCATTTAAAAAAACTGAATCAGGAAAAGATCAATGCTGAGCTTTCGTATCTTAAAGCCCAGATCAACCCTCATTTCCTTTTCAATACGCTCAACAGCATTTATTCGCTGGCGATTGTAAAATCAGAAAAGACCGCTACATCCATTGTAAAACTTTCGGGCATGATGCGTTACGTGATTAGTGAGACTTCCAAGAAATTCGTTTCGCTCGAAAAGGAAATGAATTATATTGATAGCTATATCGATCTCCAAAAGATCAGGCTGGGAGAAACAGCCATTGTTAATTATTCATTCAACGGAGATGTGAAAGACAAATTGATTGCCCCACTGATGCTGATTCCTTTTATAGAAAATGCCTTCAAACATGGCGTAAATCCGGAAGAGCCTTCACAAATCGACATACAACTTAGCGTATCGGAAACCAATTTATATTTACATGTGTTTAATTTAAAAGTACCTCATCGATTCAGCAAAGCAGATCATTCCGGTTTCGGCTTGGAAAATGCAAGAAATCAGTTGGTATACCTTTATCCCGGTAAACACCAATTAAAAATTGACGATACTGCTTTCAGTTTTACCGTAAACCTAAATATCAATATAACATGATCAAAGCAATAGCCCTAGACGACGAACCTCTTGCCCTAGAAATTATTGATTCATTTTGTCAGCAAAGCGACAAAGTGCAATTGGTAAAAACATTTCTCAAACCGAATGATGCCATCAAATACATCGAGAACTTTCCCGTAGACCTTTTGTTTCTTGACATACAGATGCCTTCTATTTCGGGTATTGATTTTTTCCGAAACCTCAATCGTGACGTCATGGTTATCTTCACCACAGCATACACTGAATATGCGATCGAAGGCTTCAACCTGAATGCAATCGACTATCTGTTGAAACCTTTTACTAGTGAACGATTTCAGCAGGCCATAACCAAAGCACAGGAATATTATAACTTTGTAACCAATGCGGGTAACGTCAAACAACCTTTTATTTATATCAGGGCTGATTATAGTTTACTCAAAATAGATATTCAAGACATTATCTACATCGAAGGCCTTAACGATTATCTGCGTATTCATCTCAGAAACCAGAGACCAGTCGTGGCAAGAATGACCCTCAAGGCCTTGTATGAAAAATTGCCTGCGAATGATTTTCTAAGAGTCCATCGATCCTATATCGTTTCGCTGACATCCATACTGAAAATTGCAGCAAAAATGATTCACATCAAAGTGAACGATTCTGTGGTTCAACTCCAAATCGGGAAAAGTTATGAGGAGGAAGTTTATAGGGTTTGTAAGATGTAGAATTTTGCACAATACTCAAAATAATGTTGATGGAACACCTAATAGTATCATTAAGCACATTTCTCAATCTCAGATACGTCTAAAACAAAAAAAACCGTCCCATACGAGACGGTTTCATGATTAAATAAAAAATAAACTCTATTGTTTATTGAATGTCTGAGCATAGTTCAACGCTTTACCGTCAACTACTTTCAGCATATACATGCCGTTAGCTAATTCACCCACATTCACAGTAATCTTGTTCAAGCCTTCAATCAGATCTGATTGAATAACTTTCACAGTCTTACCGGTCATGTCCATGACTTTAAACGTAGCACGGGTTACTGAAGATGAACTGACATCCACATATAAATCGCCCATCGTAGGATTAGGAT
>CAIQUX010000054.1 GCA_903875055.1 uncultured Bacteroidota bacterium | reverse complement strand
TTTTTTCAAACTTTTAGAAACCTGTATATGACCGTTTTCATATTCCTCTTCAGGCACCATGGTGCGGAAACGGCTGCGTGTGTCAATGACGGCACGCGGTGTGAATCGGAGTAAGCGTTCCTTTTCCCACACATTCGTATGCTGATACCAGTAATATTCACCGTTGGGTGCACCATAGCAAACGATCAAGGTAGGCGTCATGGCTGTCTTGGCATGTTTGCAGAGATTGATGACATCATTATACAAGGTGGCCACCGGCATATTGTGTTCGATGGTGGTATGTCCGTCGAAGATCATACCCAGGTTATGATAAAAGAAGGAACCTCCTTCGGGAACCACTTCGATATGTTGTTCGCGTGCGGCTTGTATGATCATCTGATTCTGATCGCGGCGTGGTTGGTTATAACTCTTCACACTGAAGGCACCATAGGCGCTTGTGCGTCGTAAGGCACTTCGTGCATCGTCGATGGAATTGATGACGGCTTTAAAATCGCCATCGGCACCATATAAGATAGTGCCTGTCGAGAAAACCCGCGGACCTACCATCTTACCCGAGCGCACCAATTCGCTTTGTGCAAACACCATTTCGCTGTTGGCAGAAGGATCGTGCATGGTGGTAACGCCATAGGCAAGATTGGCATAATACGGCCAATGTTTTTGCGGTGTGATACCGAACCTGAAATGGTTGCCATGTGCATGAGCATCGATGAATCCCGGTGTGATGGTTTTGCCTGTGCAATCCATTTCTTTGGCACCGACAGGTGTTTTGATGTCAGATGCCCGACCTACGGCTTTGATCTTATTCCCTTCTATGACGATAGTACCATCTTCTATGATCTCATGTCCGTTCATGGTCACAAGACGAGCGTGTTTGAGAACGAGGCTGCCTTCGGGCTTGTCGGCTTCCACTTTCAGATTGATGCTGATACCGCTTTCAGGTTCTTTGAATAGTGAATCGGGTTTGTCGGCAATGAAACCGAAACGGTCTTCCAACGGAATAGAATAATACTGGTCGCCCAAGGTATAATGCAGTGTCTTACTGTCGCCGCTCCAATGCAGATTGATACCGGCATCTTTCGATACTTTTTTCACCGGCACTGAACTGGCTTCTGCTGTCATATCGATTGTTTTTCCAATGGAAGGAAACGCCGCGATATATACCTGATGCAGATCCACAAAAGCCACCCATTGACCATCGGGTGATACGGTAAACTGACTGCCATAAGTACTTTTGAAGACAGGCTTGTCGTCGTTGCCATCTAACTTGCAAGCGCTTAATGAATTTTCGGCCTGATAAAAGATGCGGTCACCATTGTGATTGAAACGTGGTGAGGCTCCATGGTCAATTACTTTTTGCAACTTGTCGCCGGTGGAGGACATCGTATAAATGCCGGGATAGACCGAATAATTAGTGCCGAGAATTTCATTCCCATCTTCTTTTTGAAACACAATGGATAGTCCATCGGGCGAAAAAGAAGGCGAACGATAAATACCTTTTTCCTTTGTCAACTTGATCGGTTGTGAACCTGGATTGATATCGAGTTTGAAGATGGCACCTGTAGCCGTATCATTCCAAGTGATATACACGAGACTTTTGCCATCAGCAGAAAAGGAAGGTTCAAATTCAAAATCGGTCCCGTTGGTCAAACGAACGGGTTTGCCATTTGGCAAGGTCTTCTTCCATAAATAACCGACCGCATTGAAAATCAAATAACTGCCATCAGGCGACGTGACAGCTTCGCGAATCACCTTAGGTGAAAACTCATCCTGATCGATATCTTGTTTGAATCGTAAGGCGTCAGCGATTTTATTTTTCACCATGCATGAAAATGGAATGATGGATGCACTGTTGGTTTTTGTGACATCTACGTTGATAAGCTTCCCTTCACTCCAGATGACGACCGACTGATCGCCGGGCATCCAGGCAAATCCTGTGTACACACCAAAGGTTGTCCAGGCTTCTTCTTGGTCTTTACTAAGGTGATCATAGATTGGCCATTCTTCACCCGTTTCGAGATTGCGCAGATAAAGAATGGTCTTAGTTCTAACCCTTTTGATGAAGGCCAAAGTTTTGCCATCATGCGATATCTGCGGACGAAAAGCGCCACCTGGACCACCAGTTACCTGTTCTGAAATTCCCTTCTCGCGGTCGAAACGTTTAATGACAAAAATCTGATTATTCGGGTCTTTGTTGTATTGGAAAAATCCGCCCGGATACATGTCCTCGCTGTAATAGACATAACGTCCTTCGGGACTGCATGATGGTTCGTTCAGATCTTGCTGATCATTTTTACGTGGTGTGAGTTGTAAGCCGTCTCCGCCGGATACATGATAGATCCATAGCTCTCCGGCACCAAGCGAACGATGTGAGGTAAAATGTTTGCGTGCGATGATATATTCACCATCGGGTGTCCAGACACCGTTATTTAACAAGCGAAAATTCTCTTTGGTAATTTGCTTAGCATGACTACCATCCTTATCCATGACCCAGATATTATCACCGCCACCGGCATCAGAGGTAAACAAAATGCGTTCGCCATCGGGACTGAATCGTGGTTGCACTTCCATGGCCAATCCACTACGTATACAAGTGGCTTTGCCGCCTTCGATGGGCATGGTATAAACATCACCCAAGAGGTCGAAGACTATTTCTTTACCGTCAGGTGAAACATCGAGGTTCATCCAGGTTCCTTCATCGACGGTAAAGCTGAATTCCTTATATGGTCCTTTGGGGTTATTGACATCCCATTTCTTTTTATCCTGAGCTTGTACTTGCAACGAGAAAAAAACGGAGAGTAGGAGAACATACTTCATACGTAAAAAAATTTAGGCATGAAGGTAATAAAGGAAAACGAATACAGGGGAAGGGTTTTTAATGCTATTTCTTTTGTCATTTCTCTATTTTTTTTATCTTAGAGTATTCATCACTTCTTACAACTCAATACTATGTCTGAAAAACAAGTCACTTATTCCTTATCATTTGAGCATTGGCTTAAACAAAATTTTACAGAAGAACAAATAGTAGATGAGCTTATCCAACAAGGATATGCTGACGATCAGATTGCAGACATACAAAAACTGTATAAGAAAAAAAGGCTTGATGAAAGGACCCGAAAAGGATTCATCTATATGGGCATTGGCTCTTCGCTTGGCTTACTAAGTTGCCTGTTTGCGATCATGGGTGTGTTGCCCGAACTCAGAGATTTTATTCTGTACGGGCTCACCAGTATAGGCATCGTGTTGGCATTGGTCGGTGGTTATTTTGTATTTGAATAACCAGAAACCCGATGTCTCAAACTGGGTTACCGAATTTTTCCAGGAGAACCTTATTCATGCGACTTTCCAAAATAAAACCGGCCCCGATACATTCATGTATTCGGGGCCGGGCTTTTAGTATTTGTCGACTTTCATTTAAGAAAATCGTGTGGCAATTACGGATGAATGGAATAGATGAATAAATCCACATTATCCTGCATGACAGGAACATCCAACAAATCGACATTACCATCTCCGTTTACATCTGATATTTCATATCCATAGAGGAAGTTATTCAGATCTGTTTCCAATGTTCCCATATCCAACAAATCCATATTCTCGTCTTGATTAAAATCACCAGAATAAATCGACCAGACACCAGGTTCAGATTCAAACTGATTATCGCCATATGCCTGACTGGCTGCAGAACTGAAGTCATAGAAAATCGTTGACTGGGAGAATTGAACAGGCGCGGCACTCCAGGTAAGCAATCCATTCCTGTGTCTGATAGCCAAATAATAAGTCGAATCATGCACAAAGCTGAATATGCAGGATGCGGAACCATCAGTATTCAGGATGCTTGTTTTAGTATCATGCAAACTATAAGGGAAATTGACGTCATGCAATTCGACGATGATCGTATCGGTGATGGTCGTACTAGATGACACGCCCTGATTATAAAGTACCGGGAACATTTCTGATGCTCCTGCATAGAAGCCTTGAATGAATAATTTCAAGTCGAGTGTATCATCACAAATCGGGGCAATCAGATTCGTGTTGGAATTGATTACGCATCCATGATCATCTTCAACTCTCAAATGATAGGAGCCAGAAGGAAGTCCGCTAACTGTAATCGCATACATATCAGTTAATTGATTATTCAGTGTATCTCCGTTTGCATTAGTCCACAAGGTAAGATAAGGTTGTGAATTTGCGGTACCTCCTGTAATCAGGGCTGAAATTTGTCCATCGTTATGGCCACAAGTCACAACAGAATCAATCATAAAGAAGGCAGATAACGGATCAGGTTCAGTGACAATGACCGAACCGCATACAACAACATTGGAAGGCAACTCTTTAGCACAAACCACGTGTACACCAGGAATTAAACCGCCAAAATTACCTGTCGTATTTGTATAAAGGTTTGCACCATCAATATCATAGACAAAATTACCTGAACCTCCATTTGCAGCAGAGCTTACCAGACCATCGTTATTTCCGAAACAAGAAACTTCCTGATCAAGATCAACCTGGATGGTCAGAATAGCCAAATGTAAGGAAACAATACTGTCACATCCGTACATATTCAACATCGAATGTGTATAGACACCACTGTTGGCATATGTGGAGTTTGTAAGTGGCCATGTATAGGAATTTGCGGCTACCACATTAAGACTCGTTGTATTGGATTGATGAATGATCAGATGAAGCGTATGGACGGAGTCACAACCTGCAGCATTAGTATAGACATGAACAGGATTCGTGCTTACTGTGTAGGTGACTCCGTTCCAGATATAGCTATTGCATGCTGTTGCATTCGATGAACCGGTATTGCTATAATGGATAGTGAGATGTAATGTGTGCACCGAATCGCATCCAGCAGCATTTGTATAAGTATGAGTAGGGTTACCACTGGCGGTATATGTTATTCCGTTCCAAACATAACTATTGCAAGAGGTCATATTCGACGAACCGGTATTGCTGTAATTGATAGTGAGATGTAAGGTATGCACCGAATCGCATCCTGCGACATTCGTATATATATGAGTAGGGTTACCACTGGTTGTATATGTTATTCCATTCCAAACATAACTGTTGCAAGAGATCATATTCGACGAACCGGTATTGCTGTAATTGATAGTAAGATGTAATGTATGGACCGAATCGCATCCTGCAGCATTTGTGTAAGTATGCGTAGGGTTACCACTGGCGGTATATGTTATTCCGTTCCAAACATAAGTATTACAAGAGGTCACATTGGAAGCACCTGTATTGCTATCGTGGATGGTCAGATGCAAGGTATGAACAGAGTCACATCCGGCAGCATTGGTGTAAGTATGTGTTGGATTGCCACTGACCGTGTATGTTATTCCGTTCCATAAGTAACTATTGCATGAGGTAACATTCGAAGAGCCTGTATTACTATAATGGATTGTTAGATGTAAAGTATGCACCGAATCGCAACCGTCTATGTTCGTGTAGACATGCGTAGGATTACCACTGATAGTATATGTTATTCCGTTCCATGAATAGCTGTTGCAGGACGTGACATTCGATGAGCCTGTATTACTGTAATGTACAGTCAGATGCAGAGTGTGAACAGAATCACAACCGTCGACATTCGTGTAGGTATGGGTAGGATTACCATTGGCAAAATACGTTATACCGTTCCATGTATACGTGTTGCATGAGGTCACATTAGATGCACCTGAATTGCTATAATGAATAGTCAGATGCAGCGTATGTATCGAATCGCAACCGGCGGCGTTGACATATGTATGTGTCAGGTTGCCGCTCGCAGTATACGTTATTCCGTTCCATACATAGCTATTGCAAGAGGTCATATTGGATGATCCGCTGCTACTATTGTTAATAGTCAGATGCAGGGTGTGTGTCGAATCGCAACCGGCGGCATTCATAAATACATTCACAGGATCTGAACTTGTTGTGTACGTTACGCCATTCCAGGTATACGCATCACACGCTATCACAGAAGACGTTCCGGTATTGCTGTAACGAACTGTCAGGTTTACTGTATGTATCGAATCACATCCATTGCTATTGACAAAGATATAGGTCGGCGTACCGCTTGCTGTGTAGGTATTGCCATTCCATGTGTAGCTGT
>CAIQUX010000053.1 GCA_903875055.1 uncultured Bacteroidota bacterium | reverse complement strand
TTTCCCTCCGGGTTCAAACCGCATATAATTCAAACCGCCGTAGGATGCAGCCAGTTGATCCTGCACGCCGACCCTTTCATTCAACAAGGTCTGTTCTACATAAATTGCCTCTGTTGCCAGTTGTTCCTTGCTCACTTGCTTCCCTTTCAGGGTATATAATGCATGCAGTAACCCCACTGTAAACGAGGAAGACGACCCAATGCCCGTTCGTGCGGGAAGGTCCGAGATGATACTAATCTCAAGTCCGTTGGGTATTTCAAGGAATTTGATGCATTCCCTAACCACAGGATGTTGTATTTCATCAACTTCGTTACAAAGCTCCAGTTTGGAATAGGCTATCCTGTATTTAAAATCGAAAATGCCTTTCATGGCTTTCACGGTTACAAAAATATATTTATCGATTGAGGTCGATAAGACCGCGCCGCCATGAACATTGAAATAATCCGGGTAGTCGGTTCCGCCACCAAAAAAACTTACGCGGACAGGCGTTTTGGAAATAATCATTGTTAGAGATTTATATTGCTATATTTATTTGTACTAAGTAAAGAAATACTTTTTATGATTTCAGTGATGCCGCGTTGAATATCAAAATCGGTACAAAAACCAGTTTTCTCTATTTTCTCATTGCTGACGATATAATTCCGTTTGTCAGGGTCTTTGTTGAATTCAGATTCCGTGATAAAAAAATCAGGTACTTGTTTTCTAATCTCAAGACATAATTCCATCTTGGAGAGATTGGCAGAGCTTAAACCAAGGTTATAAATATTGTTTTTCATACTGTCAAAGTGTTCAATTGTATGAACAAAAGCTTTGGCAATATCTTGGATATGGATATAGTTGCGTTTGAAATGTGCTTCGAATAGCACAATATATTTTTGTGTGATGGCCTTGTAGGTGAAATCATTCACCAATAGGTCAAGTCGCATCCTCAATGAGCTTCCGAACACGGTGGCTAGCCTGAAACTCACCACATTTTCAGATTGAAGCAGGTCGGCTTCGGCCTCTGATTTTGTAGTGCCGTAGAGGGAAATCGGGTTCAGGGGTGTTTCTTCTGTACAGAAAATTCCCTCCTGACCAATTCCATATCCGCTGTTTGTGGTCGGGTAAAGAATAATCTGATTCTTTGAGCGGATCTTATTTAGATACATCACCGCATCCCGATTGATGGCAATGGTACTTTCAGGATCTTTGTTGCAAATCGGGACACCCACAAGTGCGGCAAGTGGGATTATGATGTCCTTATCTTTCAAGACTTCCTTCACTAGTGCATAATTCCGCACATCACCATTGATAAAATGGAACGTATCATAATGGCAGCATTGCAACAATGTATTTTGCCCAAACATAAGATTATCTAAAACTGTGACATCATAACCAAGTGACAATAATCTGGGTACCAATACAGAGCCTATATACCCGGCCCCTCCTGTGATTAATATTTTTTCCTTCATGAAGGCTTATTTTGTGCAATGTTAGCCAAAAACCGCTTCTTTTCCAAATGAGTGGCTATGCACCACATTAGTCAGTAGCACTTACATCATGAGAACCTTTCAGCGCATTCACCCGCCACTTAATAATTCATTCCTATGTTTCTACGTAGTGCAGTCAGACCATCTGAGTTTGATGCACAGTCTTTTCAAAAGAGAATGGTTAACATTGTGACATACTTCTTGAATGAAGTATTTCTATGTCGCTCTGGATTTTCTAACTAATATTGCAAGACAGATTATCCAAACTAAACGGATAAGCTATTTCTCCATGGGGATCATCAAACGTCAAAGCTTGAAATCGAGTATTGTAAACTACGTCGGGGCCTTATTGGGCGTTGTTTTCTTCAATTTTATCTTTCCTCATCTGATTTCAGCGGAGCATCTTGGTTTGGTAAGGCTGCTGCAAAGCCTCATGTTTATTTTGATGGCATTGCCAACTCTTGGATTAGGGCATATGCTATTGCGCTATTATAACGTGTGGCGGGAAGAAAAGAAAGTCGAGTCCTTTCATGGCGTGGCTATGATTTCAATGGCGATTGCAAGTATCCTGTTCATTGTATTGTATGTTTTACTAAAGGATTATATCCTTGGTTTTTATCGCGAAAAATCATCCTTGTTTGTCCCTTACTATTACCTCGTTATCCCTTTGGTGATCACGCAGGCGTATGTCCAGTATTTTGAGCTTTTCAGTATGGTGAAGCTACGGGTTGCAATCCCTTCGTTCATTCGGGAAATCTTGACCCGGATTCTGCTGGTGGTACTGGTCTACCTGTTTTCTTATCATATCTTAAGCGAGCAACAATTCTTCTATGGGATGCCCATTGTCTATGGGATTTCAGCATTGCTGATTATCTTTTATGCCGTCAAGATTCTGAAATTTACTATCTACAATCCTTTCTATTTCTTTAAAGATCGTAGTGAACTTAAAGAACAATTTTTCTATGGAGGAGGATTATTTTTTGTTGTAATCTTTTCGAATACTCACAATTTTATTGATGGTGTGATACTATCTTCATACCTGGGTGTTCAGGCTTTTGGTATCTATGGAATTCCTTTGGTTTTGGGACAGATGATTCAGGTTCCCTACAGAAGCATTTCACTCATTTCAACGCCCATCATCCGCGACGCTTGGGTAGAGAACGATCTGGAAAAAATAAAAACACTGAATAAGGGGATTGCCATCAACCTCCTGTTAATCGGTACATTCCTATATATGTTACTTATCGTAAACAGAATAGCCATTTTCAAACTTCTGCCGCAGCAATATGAAATAGCCATGGCGGTTTTGTAAATCATTGGGTTGGGGAGACTACTGGATATGGCCTTCGGTTTGAATTCAGAAATCCTGAATACCTCAAAGCATTATAGGTATTTTATTTTCTTGACGGTGGTCCTCGTTGTGCTCACCGTGTTACTGAATATAATTCTCATCCCTGTCTATGGCATGAATGGCGCTGCATTGGCAGTGAGTATTTCCCTCACGGTTTTTAATATTGGCAAGTCCTGGATTATTTATACCAAGTTCGGATTTCATTGCTTCAGTAAACACTATGTCACCCTGACCATTCTGATGCTTTCCGTCATAGCGATCCTGTATTATGTCCCTTTTATCCAGTTCATTCCCAACCACATGTTCATGAATGCCCTCGCCAATATAGCCTTTAAATCGATGCTGGGCTCAGTCTTGTTTTTGGTACCCTTGTTTTTTCTGAAGGTGTCACCCGATTTCAACGATTTTGTGAAACTGATTCTGAATGGAAAAATATTCAAAGGTGGTCATAAGATGGATGAACTGTAACATGCTAAATTCATTCGCCGAAGACAATCAGATTTAAAAACGTCCACCGCAAACGACATGTTTTTTATAATACGTGTTTCCCAAATCGCTGATGATGACTCCTTTGGAAACCGAGGCCTGTACAAATTTGTTAGCTGACAAGTAGAGCCCTACATGAGTGACATCCTTCGTTTCAGGGTTAAAAAATATCAAGTCCCCTTCGCGTAATTTTCTCATAGGAATCTTCTTACATGTTTCATATTGAAGCCTTACTGTCTTTGGTAATTCTTCCTTATACACTAGTTTGTATAATTCGCAGACAAGTCCTGAACAATCGATTCCCTTTTTGTCCTTTCCTCCATACCGATAAGGTACACCGAGCCATGATTCAATTCCCAACTTCAGTCGCCTTGAAATATCAAGGTTGTTTAATTCCGTATAGGTTTTAGTTGTTTCCCTGACAGCTGTCACTCTTCGCACCTTACACGATGTAAGCAGCATCACGAACAGCAACAATAATGTTAGTAACGGTCTTGATTTCAGCATGGTTAAAAAAATAAATATACACTTTCTTGCCCTGAGGTTCTACCTTCGCATCCTCAAAATAATTGATAGATGAGTCTTTTTGATAAATTAAATAAAGCAAAAATGGATAAACTAAATGCCAATCTCGAAGAGGGCCTTTCTTTTCTTGAAGAAAATAAAAAACGCCCTGAAGTGACCGCACTCCAAAGCGGATTGCAATATGAAGTAATCACGATGGGTGAAGGACCAAAACCGGCAGCCAGCAATACGGTCACTTGTCATTATCATGGTATGCTGATCGATGGCCGGGTGTTTGATAGTTCTGTGCAACGCGGGCAGCCAGCGAGCTTCCCGTTAAACCGTGTCATATCGGGCTGGACCGAAGCGTTGCAATTGATGCCGATCGGTAGCAAATGGAAATTATTTCTGCCTCCACATCTGGCATATGGCGAGCAACAGGCGGGTCCATTGATCGGTCCAAACAGTACATTGATATTTGAAGTGGAATTATTGGGTTTTTAAAAAAAATACTCTATTTTCGCAGTCCAAATAAATTCTTTAGGGAATTTATTAAAGATCTTTAAGACAAAATTCATTGCTGGAGAGATGCCCGAGTGGCCGAAGGGAACGGTTTGCTAAATCGTCGTAGGGTTTACGCCTTACCCAGGGTTCGAATCCCTGTCTCTCCGCATTTTTGTTTTAATTCTCACGAATTGTAAAGTATGCATTACATTTGCAGCTCAACAGAAAACCGGGAGCTAGTTCAGCTCGGTAGAATATCACGCTTGAGGCGTGAGGGTCGATGAGTTCTTTAAAATAGTTTAGCATTTTTTATAAATGCAACTCGGGAGGTAGTTCAGCTCGGTAGAATATCACGCTTGAGGCGTGAGGGTCGATGAGTTCTTAAAAATAGTTCTTTATCTTAGGATAAAGATTTCGGGAGGTAGTTCAGCTCGGTAGAATACCTGGTTTGGGACCAGGGGGTCGCAGGTTCGAATCCTGTCCTCCCGACTACAAAAAACCACATTAGAAATAGTGTGGTTTTTTTATTTAGTATAAACATGTCCTAAAATGTATCATACCTATATTCTCTTTTCGGAAAAGACACAGAAATATTACACCGGCCAAACGGCCAATCTTAAAAACAGATTGCAGGAGCACAATCAAGGTGAAACACCTTCCATTAAAAATGGTATCCCATGGGTTATCTTATGGAGT
>CAIQUX010000052.1 GCA_903875055.1 uncultured Bacteroidota bacterium | reverse complement strand
CGGGGGCGGGATGGAATGGGGACCGGGCTAACATCACCCGGGTCCCGGGCACCCGGGCCGCAGGCGAGAAGAGCGCCACATTCACCACACCTGATGGTTCCATCAAAGCCGAAGTCAACGGCGCGAGCATCCTGGTGAACAATGCCGATGGGGTGAAACTCATGGAGCTCAATCGGATGAACCGCGCATCTCCCACCTTGAGCGCACAGCCGCCGGAGAATGCGGTGGTTCTGTTTGATGACAAGGGCGTGAACCGCTTCCCCAATTCGCGCGTCGATGAAAAATCGGGCTCTTTGATGGAGGGGATCACCAGCGAGGACACGTTTGGCGATTGCAGCCTGCATGTGGAATTTCTCCTGCCCTACATGCCCGACGCCCGTGGTCAGGGCCGGGGCAACAGCGGCCTTTATCTGCAAGGCCGCTATGAGGTGCAAATGCTCGACAGCTTCGCACTCGAAGGGAAGGACAACGAGTGCGGCGGCTTGTACAAGATCGCTGCTCCCAAGGTGAACATGTGCCTGCCGCCGCTGACCTGGCAAACCTACGATGTGGATTTCACCGCTGCGAAATACGACGCCGAGGGCAGGAAGACCGCGAATGCGAAAATCACGGTCAAACACAACGGCGTGTTGATTCACGAGAACCAAGATCTGCCTGGCGCAACGACCTCAGCCCCCAATAAAGAAGAAAACACCCCGGGTCCGATTTACCTCCAGAACCACGGCAATCCAGTGCGCTACCGCAATATCTGGGTGGTGCGGAAGTGATGAGGCACCTTGCGTTCCCGGGGCACCTAAGCCTTTCCTTAGCCCGAAATTGTGAACAACCTACGCCGCTGTGAATACAGGGGTCGCATTTTTTCGCGAATAATTATGGCAATCGGACTGAGAATCTATTATTTAAGGCCCATTAACTACCAATTCCGTCTGTCTTCGGAACTGGACTTTGTGTCCGCCTGCTCATGTCTGCTGCCAAGAATGGCTCCAAAAAATCGGCCAAGCGCTCCTCTTCCAAGCGCAAGGGACTGGGCACCCACGTAATCGACTACACACCGGAATCTCCGATCATTCGTGAGCATGATGCCGTGGAGCGCCGCCGTCGCGGCTTTCGCACAGCGATGTGGCTGATCACGGCGATGATCGTGATCGGTGTCGGCTGGGTCACTTGGCATGAGGCGCTGGAACAGAATTCTCAGTTCATGCTCAAGACCGTGGAGGTGAACACTGCGGGCACCCTTACGCAGCAGCAGATTGTCGCCGCCACCGGCCTCACCGAGGCCACGAACCTGCTCACCATGAACCTGCGCGAAGTGCGCGCGAAGATCGAACGCCTGCCTCAGGTGAAGTCGGCAGTGATCCATCGCGACTACCACGGCAAGCTCACACTCGATGTCGTGCAGCGCATGCCAGTGGCCTGGATGGAATGCCCGAAACACAAGCTCATGGGACCGCTGAGCGGCAAAGGCTGCCTGATCGATGTCGAAGGTGCGCTGGTCCCGTGCGATGTCATCACCCGGGAGTATCTCGCGATGCCCCGCATTCAATTCCCGACTCTCAGCGAAGCCATCCCCGGCAAGCCGTCTCCAGATATGCAGGTGCACGCTGCACTCCGCCTGATGGAGAAGCTGCAAAGCCGCAATCAATGGTCATTAATTCAAATTCAATGGTATATAAATCAATGTGGTAACCACCATCTGTGTTCTTTGCTTTGATAAGATAAATACCTTCCTTGCTGCATTCGGGCATGGCGCAACGGGTACCATGTGTATGAAATACTCTTAGTCTTCTATGCTTCGAAAATCGAGTATTCAACATAGAAAGATCAAACATTTCATGAAATGTAAAATTATGACCTAATTTCTGCGGTATTTGCATCCTGTTAATTTCAAAACACAAATATCTTTTAATAATTCTTTATTTTTGTCCGATGGCAAAAGAAAAAACGCTGCAATGCTCATTTTGTTTGAAAACAAATGAAGAAGTCCGAATGATCGTAAGCGGAGCTAAAGCAAACATTTGTGACGAATGTATTGAAAGTGCTGCAAGCATCATTAAACAGGAATTAGGTCTCGATGACGAGCCAGAAAGAAAGAATTCAAAGAAATCGGCTATTGGAAGTCCTTTTGCCTACAAGCCCGTTGACATCAAGAATCATTTGGATACTTATGTAATTGGTCAGGATGATGCAAAAAAAGTATTAAGCGTGGCTATTTACAACCATTACAAACGTCTTGGACAAAAAGTGGTTGATGAGGTGGAGATTGAAAAGTCAAATATCATCATGGTAGGAGAAACGGGTACCGGTAAAACATTGTTGGCTAAAACAATTGCCAAATTGTTGAATGTCCCGTTTGCGATAGCAGATGCAACTGTATTTACAGAGGCCGGTTACGTAGGAGAAGATGTAGAGAGTATATTATCCCGTTTGCTACAGGCAGCGGATTACAATGTTGAACTTGCGGAAAGGGGCATTGTTTTTATCGATGAAATCGACAAAATCGGTCGTAAGAGCGATAATCCTTCCATTACCCGAGATGTTAGTGGAGAAGGTGTGCAACAAGCCATGCTCAAATTATTGGAAGGGGCTGAAGTGCTAGTCCCGCCTCAGGGTGGACGAAAGCATCCTGATCAGAAAATGGTGAAGGTTAACACACAGAATATCCTGTTTATTTGCGGTGGTGCCTTTGAAGGAATCGATAAAATGATTGCCCGTAGAATTTCCACTTCCTCCATCGGCTTTAAAAGCACCAATGAACAATCCAATTTAGATAAAGATAATCTTATTCAATACGTAAACTCTCAGGATCTTCGCAGTTATGGACTGATTCCAGAGTTGCTTGGCCGTTTACCTGTAGTGACCTATCTGAAATCACTGGATGCGGATGCCTTGAGAAGAATTCTGACTGAGCCTAAAAATGCACTCGTTAAACAATATAAGGCCTTATTCGGTTATGAAGGAATTGAACTGAATTTTGATGAAGACGCTCTGGACTTTATCGTTGAAAAAGCCATAGAATTCAAATTAGGTGGCAGAGGATTGCGTTCGATATGTGAACTCATCATGACGGATGCCATGTATGAACTTCCCAGCGATAAAACCCAAAAAATATTTACAATCACATTGCTCTATGCGAAGAATAAAATTGAAAAATCTAAATATTCTTACCTGAAAGTCGCATAAACAGATGTTCAAAGAACCATATGAAAGGTAATTTGTCACACGGCGCAAAAGAGCATTGAAAATAATTGCCTAAAAGCAGACTGAATTATCATGTAAACGCTTTGAAGCCGGGGATTATTAAAGCTTGGTTGTGTCTAGGCAGCGGGTGAATAATGATAAGTCAAATGACACATTTTATAAATTATATTTCATTTCCTGCTTCAAATGTCTATTTTTGAAGCCAGACTTAACAGGTATGAAGATAGAAATAACAGGTGGCGATCTTACTCTAAAAGAGTTTTACAAGATTGTCTATGAGAACGCCTCAGTGGTGTTAAACAAATCGGCAGTTACAGAACTCGATAAGTGCTATAAATTTCTGAAAGAATATTCAGACAAGAAACTGATTTACGGAATCAACACCGGATTCGGTCCTATGGCCCAGTACCGGATAAACAATGAAGACAGAAATCAACTTCAATATAATCTTATTAGAAGCCATGCCAGCGGTTGTGGCGCCATCTTACGACCGGAATTTTTAAAAGCGACATTGGTAGCCAGGCTCTCCAGTTTGATGAAGGCTAAGTCAGGGATTCACAAGACCACTATTGAAGTCCTAAAAGAGTTCATTAACCATAATATCCTTCCACAGATATTCGAACATGGAGGTGTTGGAGCCAGTGGAGATTTGGTTCAATTAGCCCATGTGGCACTTTGTCTTATCGGAGAAGGAGAAGTTATGTATGAAGGCAAATTACAATCAACTAAAAAGGTCTTATTCAAACTAGACATCAAACCATTGGACGTCTTTATTCGAGAAGGACTCGCTCTAATGAACGGCACTTCATGCATGACAGGAATTGGGATGATTAATACCGTGATGGCGTATAGAGCTACTAAATGGCAAATCATCATGAGCGCCATGGTGAATGAAATATCAGAAGCTTACGACGACCATATTTCAAGAGAGTTGAATATGGTGAAGCCTCACCATGGACAGCAGGAAATTGCGAATGCGATGAGAAAAATACTTCGCGGCAGCAAACTGATGAAAAAACGACAAGAACATTTGTATGATAAAGAGGTTACCGAAGATGTACTAGATGATAAAGTACAGGAATATTACAGTTCACGTTGTTTGCCTCAGATTATCGGCCCTATTTGGGATACCATTAAATACACAGAGAAAGTCCTCACAGCAGAGATCAATTCTGTGAACGATAATCCTATAATTGATTATAAGAATGAGCATATTTATCATGGAGGTAATTTTCATGGTGATTACGTCTCGATTGAGATGGATAAATTAAAGATTGCAATTACAAAGCTGTCAATTTTGGCGGAACGTCAGCTTAATTACCTTTTAAATCATAACCTCAATAAGAAATTACCGCCGTTTATCAATATGGGCAAGTTAGGATTGAACTTCGGCTTGCAGGGGATGCAGTATACTGCGACTTCAACTGTTGCCGAAAATCAAACGCTTAGCAATCCAATGTATGTTCACAGTATTCCTAACAATAACGATAATCAGGATATTGTAAGTATGGGTTCGAATGCTGCCCTGATGTGCAACCGTGTTATCGAAAACACATTTGATGTTTTGGCCGTTCATCTTATAGCTATTTGTCAAGCCATCGATTACCGGGGCATACAAATGAAATTATCTCCGATTACGAAAAGTTTATATGATACGATCCGTAACATGGTGCCGGTTTTCATTGACGAACCCAAAGCACGCTATGAAGAACTGGCTAGTGTCCGAAAATATTTAAGTGAGAATGATTTGTATTAATGTGTTGAAAAAAGAATGAACATGAAAAAAAATATCAGTCTGTTATTTATCCTCTGTATGATGAATATTTTAGTAATCGCTCAACCAGTGCTGGATTCATCCAACAGTTGTCCTGCGGTCGGCGATGTATTTATCGTTGCTAATTGTAACGGTTCCGTCAATGTGGGTTCCGCCGGTGCCAATCAAACCTGGGACCTTTCATCCTTTTCAGCGACCAATACCACAACCTTTGCCTGTACTTCAGCTTTAGGTAGTTCGTTTCCGGCAGCTTCGGTTAAACTGAATTCACTGACATCAAATATTTATTATTCAGGAAGCGCGACATCACTTGAAATGGCAGGTATGGAAAACAATATTGCAGGAGTGAATTACTCATATTCCAATACAGAAAAAATGGTAAAGTTCCCTTTTCAAATGGGTGATTCATTTACTGATACGTGGGCAAATTCATTTGATAACGGTCTGACCTATTTTCGTGAAGGTACTTCAAATGTGCTGGCAGACGGATATGGTACGGTTATTTTACCTATTGGTACGTTTGGTAATGTCCTTCGTGTACGCACTGTGCAAACCTATACGGACTCCATGACTGGCTTAGGCATCATGTATACCTATGTGAATACGATATATAGATGGTATTTACCGGGACAACATCAACCGATTGCCAGCGTATCAAGTCTTGTAACGAATGGTTCTTCACCTGTAGTATATGGATCTTATCTGGCTTCTCTTGTGACTACGGTTCACGAAGTCAGTTCACAAATGGTAACCAATTTGACTTTGTACCCTAATCCTGCCATCCATGTTTTCAACGTGAATCTGTCAGCTACAATTGATCAGCCTCAATTCAATCTGATAGATTTTACCGGAAGAGAGGTTCCTTTGAATGTGTTATCTAAAACCTCGAATGAGTTTCAATTGACACCGTCCCAAAAGCTCTCAGGGATATTTATTCTCACGGTTAAAGCCAAAGACAAGTCGATTGGCTCAGGTAGAATTCAATTTATAAATTAAAAAATGAAATATGTTTTTTTTAGAAAAACATATTTTTTGTTAGTAAATTACGCTCCAAATCCAGTTTAATGAACAGAAAAATCGTCTTTTCCATCCTTTTATTTCTTTGTGCATACAGCGCTGATCTGAATGCACAATTCAGGGTCGGTCCTACAGGCGGGTTTAATATCAACCGTCAGGTATTCAAATCAAATACCTATCGGTATGATGGGCTTTTTAAAAGCCGTATGGGTTATCATTTCGGAATCGTGTCTGATTTGGTGATCTCCAAAAACCTGAGTCTTCAATCTGAACTTTTATACACACATAAAGGAGGGTATTACAAAAATGAACGTCAGGATATTGCTGAAGAGTATCAAAATGATTTAGGCTATCTTGAAGTTCCAGCCGTGATGACGTATAAGATTGATCTTCATAATGCGTATGCCTTTGTGGGTGCAGGACCTTATCTGAGCAAACTATTGTTTTCGAAACATACCTATAACAGTAATGGATTCAATATTGAAAATGGTAAATTAAGGGTAGGTACCAATGCCGAAACAGATCAGATAAAGCCATGGGATGCCGGTGTCAAATTGAAAGTCGGTTTTGAACTGAAAAAAGGAATGTATGTTTGTGCCTTCTATGACTTAAGCACCTCAGACATCAACCCACAATTTACAGTCACACGAAACAAAAGTTTCGGTGTTCAGATGGCTTATATTTTCTCTCTGACGGAAGAAGACCGCTACAACCGCTTTGAGAATTTTTACGAATTTTAATTTATACTATCTTGGAAAAATATGCATTAGTTACCGGAGGAAGCCGCGGTATTGGGCGTAGCATTTGTGTGAAACTGGCCGAAATGGGTTATCATGTGTTAATCAATTACAAGGGTAACGAACCTGAAGCCCTGACGACCAAATCGCTTTGCGAAGCCAAACAGGTGAAAGCAGAAATTCTGAAGTTTGACGTGTCTTCAAAAGAGGAAATTGAGAACTCACTTGGGCAATGGATTGAATCTTCGGGACAAGATAAACTGATAGAAGTATTGGTGAATAATGCCGGTATCCGTCAGGATACCCTCCTTTCATTTATGAGTGATGAACAATGGAATGCTGTCCTTGATACGAGTTTGAAAGGGATGTTCTATGTAACCCGCATGGTTTTGAACCCTATGTTGATGAATCGGTATGGTCGCATCGTGAATGTCGTTTCATTGAGTGGTTTGAAAGGGATGGCCGGACAGGTGAATTATAGTGCTGCGAAAGCCGGAATGATTGGTGCCACCAAAGCACTTGCACAGGAAATAGCCAAACGTAATGTGACGGTTAATGCCGTGGCTCCCGGATTCGTAAGCTCCGATATGACGGCCGATCTGGATGCGACAGAACTCAGCAAAATGATTCCGATGAAACGATTTGGAAAGCCTGAGGAAGTGGCCGATTTAGTTGGTTTTTTAGCCTCAGGAAATGCCGCTTATATTACCGGTCAAGTAGTGTCTATCAACGGAGGGCTGTATACTTAATTTTATGTTTGTTCCCAAATTATACCGTAATGAGAATCGTGAGGAAATGTTCGCATTTATTTCCGAAAATAATTTCGGCATACTAGTCAGCCAAAATGATCAAGGCATCCCAATCGCTTCACATATTCCTTTCTTTAGTCGGCTTGTCGATGACGGTATCGTCTTGACTTCTCATATGTCAAAATCCAACGAACAATGGCAGAATCTCGAAACCATTGAAGAAGTTTTAGTAATCTTTCAAGGACCTCATAGTTATATCTCTTCATCATGGTACGATCATGTCAATGTTCCGACATGGGACTATATTGCCGTGCACCTTTACGGTAAAGCGCATATTTTAAAACATGATGAAACGCTTCTGCATCTGAATGATCTTGTCAATAAACATGAGGCCGCAGAAACTCAGCCGATCAGTCTTGATACAATGACCATAGGCTATGTGGAAAAGGAAATGAAAGGACTGGTCGCATTTGAAATTAAAGTAAGCAGAACATATAGTGCCTTCAAATTGTCGCAAAACAGAGACAGAAAGAACATCGACCGGATTATCATCGAATTAGAGAAGAGACAAGATGAAAATTCTCAGGCGATTGCCAATGCACTGAAAAAAACAAACCAAGTTTCTTCTGATGACTAAGCTTATACAATTCAACAAGCTGATAACAATCGATCAGATGTTACCCAATTTAGACCTGATCAGAAAACTGACACCGACTCTTACACAAGAACAATATGAAAACTATCTGAGGAGCATGGTTCCGCATAATTATTATCAGGTGATAGCTGTTAAGGAAAATGAAGTGATAGGCCTTTCAGGATATTGGGTTTCCACCAAATTGTATAGCGGCCCTTATCTCGAAATTGACAATTTTATTGTATCAGAAAAACATAGGAATTCGGGTGTAGGAAAGGCTCTAGTGCAATGGATGGAGAATGAAGCCAGGGAAAATAACTGTCACATGATGATGTTGGATGCTTATGTCGAAAATTTCAAGGCTCATGCTTTTTATTGCCGTCAGGGTTTTATTGCCAGAGGTTTTCACTACCTGAAGTCAATCGACTGAAATATTTGCACTTCAAACGGGTAATGAAAAATTAATGCCTTAATAATTGATTACATATTTTTGGATATTGATCAATTTGTTTAACTTTCGGAAAATTTTGAAATATGTCTGAAAGTAATATCGTGACCGGAGATAACCTGACGCTTGAAAATTCGCGCTATATGTTTGTGATTGATGATGATCCAGTGCAAACCGAGATGATAAAGGATTATCTGAAAGAGCGTTATGTCTTCACGTTAAAGGTATACTCAGATGGAGAAGCAGCCTTGAAAGATCTGGTAATTTTCAAACCGGAAATGGTTGTTCTGGATTATCATCTTAATTCGAATAATCCTAAGGCTAAAAACGGTATCGACGTATTAAAGGAAATCAAGAAAGCAAATCCAGCCACCAAAGTGATCATGTTCACTGGCGAAGATAATATCAATGTGGCCCTTGACAGCATGCGTAATGGTGCCTATGATTATATCATCAAAGGAGAAACGGCTTTCAATAAAATTGAAAACACAGTGAACAGGCTTGGTGAAATGCATCGTCTGGAAGCGGTGACGGTTGCACAAAAACGCACCATTTTGTTCCTAAGTGTGGGAATAGGTATCATTGTTGTGTTAGCCGTTCTTTATGCTATCTTCGGTTCTCCTTTCAAGCACGAAGGGTTTTAATGACCTCACATAAACAGTTATTGAAGCTTCATGACATACCGTCTTGTCGTTTCTGAAGTTAATTTTCATGTATCGTCGATTCTGTGTTTGCTGAATGGATAAAAACAGTATTTCCAAGCACAAAGGAATCACGGAATTTGATTATTTGTATTTGGCTTGTATCTTAGTCGCTCAATTTAAACAAATGATCAGAAAATTTACCCTGACCGCATTCGCTGTCGTCTCTATTCAATTTGCCCAAGCGCAAGCCAAATTGATAGAAAAAGTCACAAAGACCAATCCGTCTGAAGTGGTTATCCCGTATGAGAAATACCAGTTTCCTAATGGTTTGACACTGCTTGTGCATGAAGACCATAGTGATCCTCTGGTGCATGTTGATGTTACCTATCATGTAGGATCTGCACGAGAAGAGATTGGCAAATCGGGATTTGCTCACTTTTTCGAACATATGATGTTTCAGGGAAGCGACCACGTAGCCGATGAACAGCATTTTAAGATTATCACAGAAGCCGGTGGTACATTAAACGGGTCTACTAACCGCGACCGCACCAATTACTTTGAAACGGTGCCGAGCAATCAACTTGAGAAAATGTTGTGGCTTGAATCAGACCGCATGGGCTTTTTGGTTGATGCTGTCACACAACCAAAGTTTGAAGTACAGCGTTCGACTGTTAAAAATGAACGCGGACAAAATTATGATAACCGACCTTATGGTTTGGTGCAGGAAACGTTGTCTAAAAATATTTACCCGTATGGACATCCTTATTCTTGGTTGACCATCGGATATGTCGAAGATCTGAACCGAGTTGATGTGCAAGATCTTAAAAACTTTTTTCTTCGTTGGTATGGTCCCAACAATGCCGTTCTCACCATCGGTGGTGACGTCGATACGAAAGCCGTCGTGAAACTCGTCGAAAAATATTTCGGCACCATACCTCAGTGCCCTAAAGTTGAAAAGACGGTATTGCCATCTGCTGTCCTAAAAAGCGATCGTTATGTGACTATGGTTGATAATTACGCCAAACTGCCTATGTTGGTCTGCGCTCTTCCATCCGTACCTGCTTATCACAAAGATGAAGCTGCGTTAGATTGTCTGGCTGAGATACTCGGAGGTGATAATAATTCTATACTTTATCAGCGTTTGGTTAAAACACAAAAGGCTTTAAACGCCAGTGCTTCAAACGGTACAGATGAACTGGCAGGTACATTTCAATTCCAGATCATGCCGAAATCAGGAACCTCGCTGATGGAAATGGAAAAGGAAGTGAAGGACGCCATCAAAGAATTCGAAACGAAAGGTGTCAGCGATGATGATATTGAAAAATTTAAATCATCCCATGAAGCCAGAACCATTTATGGTCTTGAAAGTGTGAGTGGAAAGGTATCTCAATTAGCTTCTTTTCAGACGTTCACCGGAAATGCCAATTATATTAAAGATGAATTGAAGCGATATAACGCTATCACGAAAGAGGATGTGATCAGGGTGTATAATCAATACATCAAAAACAAACCGATGGTGATTTTGAGTGTCATGACCAAAGGACAAGAACTACTAAAAGCCGGAGAAGATAATTATACCGTTGCCAAGCAAGGTTATTCAGCTCCTGATTATGGTTACGACAAATTGAAATATGTGAAAGCGACCGATAAATTCGACAGGAATAAGATGCCATCATCAGGCCCTAATCCTACGATTAAAGTGCCTAAGTTTAAACAGATGGAAGCGGAAGGTGTGAAAATGCTTTCAGCTAAGTCGAATGAACTTCCTGTTGTCGTCATTTCTCTCGGATTTAAAGGAGGACGTCTGGTAGAGCAAAACGATTTGTCAAAAGCCGGTGTGGCGCCATTGTTTGCTTCTATGATGCAGGAAGATACCAAGCTACACAGTGCCGAAGAGATGTCTGTACTACTTGATAAACTGGGCAGTTCAATTTCATTCGGTACCGATATCGATGAGACCGGAGTGACTGTACGCTGTCTAAAGAAGAATTTGTTGCCGACACTGGAATTGCTTGAGGAACGTCTACTTCAACCTAAATTTACGGAAGACGCTTTCAGTCGGCTCAAGAATCAACGGATTGAAAGCATCAAGAATTCAAAAACCCGTGCTGCCAATGTGGCTAATATCGCCTATTCAAAAATCAATTACGGCAAGTTCAATATACTTGGCTTGCCATCTACAGGAACGGTTGAGTCGGTTACGAAAATTACCCTCGATGATATCAAGGCCTACTATAAAAATTACATGAGTCGTAAAGGAATGAAAGTGGTCGTTGTAGGAGATATTGAAGATAATGAATCAATGGACATCCTTAACCGTATGAATAAGCTTTCCGATCAGGAAGTCACATTCACAACCTTGCCAGCCCCCTTGCCAGCCGATTCAAAGACAGTATATATTGTGAATATTCCTAAAGCGGCTCAAACTGAATTCAGAGTAGGATATATTACCGACTTGAAATACGATGCCTTGGGTGAATATCATGGATGCGAATTGGCTAACTTCCCTATCGGTGGTGCCTTTAATTGTCGCATTAATCTGAATCTGAGAGAAGACAAAGGATGGACCTATGGTGCCAGAAGCAGTTTCAATGGAAATGATTATACAGGCTCCTTTACCTTTTCGTCAGGTATCAAGACACCTGCTACCGATAGTGCGCTGGTGGAAGTGATGAAGGAATTTGATAAATACTATCGTGACGGTGCCACAGCCGATGAACTCAGTTTTATGAAAAATGCATTGGGACAAAGTGATGCTCGTAAATATGAAACAGGATTTCAAAAAGCAGGTTTCTTAGTCAATATCCTGCAGTATAACCTGAAACCAGATTTTGTTGAGCAACAAAATAAATTATTGCAGAAAACCACCACCGCCGATATCAATGCCATCGCAAAGAAATGGCTGAATCCATCGAAGATGAATATCGTGCTGGCTGGAGATAAAGATAAAATAGCACCATCCATTGAGAAGATGGGTTATAAGATCGTTGAACTGGATGCCGATGGTGAACGAAAAGAATAGGTAACAGTCTGCCAACTGAAATCAATGCCGGATTGATGAGATGAAATCGTTTCTTCAATCCGGTTTTTATTTGGCACCCGATGGAAACTTACCTCGTATAAAAATCAATTCATAGCCATCAAAGCCATTTGAACAAATTTGTCTGTAACCAGCAATTCCTTGTATTTGCCGTTATTCCCAAAGAGTAATCTGGCAAACTGTGATCTTACTGTTCTGTTGATCTCATCTACCAGAACGGCATTATCAAGGATGGATCCACTAAGTTTATTAGCTTTCAGATAAACATTCATGGCTGAACGGATTGGACCGTTGATAGTAAAGTCGGATGTGAACTTGTCCAGGGCCTGAAAAGGTTTGAACTCCTGTTTGTGAAAGAAGTAATACGATTGGGCAAATTGTTCTGACATATGCTCGATATAATACGTATTGAGCTGATCATGATACGAAGTATCCAATGGAATCAACACATCAGGTGTAACACCTTCTTCCCCGTAAACAATACGTTTGTTAAGTGTGAAATACTTGGTTGCTATCTTATGCAGACTGTCTTCTCTGGTGGTGGCATCCGCGGCAAACCGATCAATGATATCATGCCTGTATTGTTCCTTGCCATTAGCAAACGACCGTTGTATACATCGACCGCTTGGCAGATAATATCTGGCTGTAGTGATACGGATGGCGGCATGATCAGGAAGTTCGAATTGCTCCTGAACAAGACCTTTACCGAAGGTCCTGCGTCCGATTAATGTGCCTCTATCCAGATCCTGTATAGCACCGGCAAGTATTTCGCTGGCTGAAGCTGAATTTTCATCCACCAGTATGCAAAGTTTTCCCTGCTCGAATAACCCGTCTTTAGATGTCACAAGACTATCACTTTTCTGTTTGCCCTTAGTGCTCACTATCGTATGCGTGCCGGCAATGAGTTCATCGGCCACCCTGGCAACAGCATCCATATAACCTCCTGGATTTTCCCTGACATCGATAATTAGTTTTTTGATATTGCCTTTCACCAATGTTTCAAGGGCCTGCCTGAATTCATCATAGGTTGTTTCACTGAACATGTCTATTTTGATATAGCCTGTCTCCGGATTGATCTTGAAGGAAGCAGTCACGCTTTTCAAAGGCACCATGCCGCGAGCCAGTTCGATAGTCTGTTCGGTATGGTCAAGTCGCAGCAGTTTCAGTCTGACCTTTGAATTCTGTTCACCCCGTATCCGTCTGATAATTTCATTTTCATCCATCTTCCGGCCGGCTATCAGACTATCATCAATACGTATGATCTTGTCGCCAGGTTGTATATCCTTATTGGATGAAGGTCCGTCTGGAATAATGGCCGTGACTGTGACTGTGTCATGCAATAAAAAGAATTCTATACCGATACCATAAAACGAACCTTCAAGTTCTTCATTGGTCCTGACCAGATCACTGGCTGGTATATAAATGGTATGTGGATCAAGATTTTTAAGTATTCCGTCAATGCCGCTTCGATAGAGCTTATTCTGATCGAGGGTATCCACATATTTTTCATTTATCAGTTTTATCAAATGATCCAGTTGCGAACCTGAATTGGATGAAAGGGTTGCACTATTGCTCTGATTGGAAAGTTTAAAACCAAGAAACATACCGACAATGAGTACAATAGCAAAAGATAAAGGTTGCCAGAAATCGTTCGGCTTAGTGGATTCCAAAGTCGGGTATGAAAATCAATTAAGGGTTTACCGTAATAGTTTGGGATAGTTCGCTATAACCGCCGGTGCTGTTGGAATAAAAATCCACATTACCGACACGAAGCATGACAGTATACGATCCCGCAGCCGTCACAACTACTTTCTGATGTCTTTGCAGGCTATCTATCACGGCACCTCCTGGATAGAATCCGTTGGTATTATACCAGATGGCCTTTTGGTAGCCTTCCGAACAGTTCAAAAGGTATAGGGTATCGTTTACTTTTGGGCTCGAATTGGAAAACGTGAAGCAAGCCTTACGGGAAGCTTTTTTGACACATGACGTGAATCCTACAAGGACTATCAAGGAACATAATAAGACGTATCGTGACATAGTGTGCTTTTAAAATTATCGCTAAAAGTAATTGTTTTTTTTAGAATCTGAAAATGAATTTAAAGAATTAAAAGATGTTTTGATTTCAATTGAAGTGGATTCAACACAAACACATGAACCACTGAATTGACCTGTTTAAGAACTTCAGGGAGTTGTTTCGTATATTCCTGAGGCAGAAAACCGCCCTTGATCATCCAGATAAAATCGATATGCCTTGCTTCTTCGAGAAGAAAACGGGTATTCTTACGGTTGGTATAGATCATATGATCAATCAGTTTCTCCTCTTCGGTATAATTGTAAACTTCATACTGCACCTTATTCACGTCCACTTCAAATTCATGCTTCCGTTCAAATGGATAATTGAACGCTTCATTGATATGCCAGATGAAACGATATGAAGGCAAGGGGCAGACGATCCCGATAAGCAAGGCATCTTCAAAGAATTCTTCTTCGAGCATGGAATTATCCAGTACCAGTTTCTTTTGTCTGATCGCTTTCATGAGGGTGTCCAGTAATGCGTTTTGAAATCTTTGATCTTGTCATCTTCAATCCTGATGCCTTCTGCTTCAAGCAGTTCCTGCATCAGGGTAGGAGTTGCAAAATGATGCTTACCTGTGAGCATGCCATTCCTGTTTACCACCCGATGTGCAGGTACTTTGGGTTTGGCCGTATGAGCTTTATTCATGGCCCAACCTACCATGCGGGATGTCAGTCGGCTACCGATCGCATCGGCCAGAGCGCCATAAGTGGTGACCTTGCCTTTAGGGATACGACGTACCATGACATAGATTTTTTCGATCCAGTCATCCTCACGTGGGACAGGTTTCTTTTTTATTGGCGTATTCACCTTAATGCGGTTTTTGAGTATCCTGTTCTGTCTTTTTTCTGTTTTTCCAGGCTTGCAATAATTGTTCTTTCTTTGCCATATCCAAGACATTCTTGTATTCAAACGGACAATGTACACAACCATTACCACAACAATAGCCCCGATTCAACAGATATTCTTCTGTAAACACATAGAGTCCTGCGTCATTCACATAAAACTCATCATCATCAAAGAGCGCTTTCTTCATTGAGTTTCTTTTTGGGCGGTACAATAATTTCCTCCGTAGGCAATCTGAAACAGACATATCGAATGGTACGCTTATCTAACAGATGCATCCCTTCATAGAAGGTTAAAATCGAAAGAGGAAAGGCTGGCGTGCCGTTCTTATGCACATCTTCAATTCGTTCGATGACCGGACAATGATGATGTTCTATCATTTCACTCGTGAATTCAAACAGTTCGTTGGAATCTGTTTTTAAATGTATCAGACCATCCTTGACTAAGATTGATTGATACATTTTCAGGAATTTATGATGGGTCAGACGGTTTTTAGCTCTTGATTCACGAAGAAAAGGATCAGGAAAGGTGATCCAGATTTCCGAAATACTGTGTGGATTGAAATACTCCAGAATCTGTTCAATCCGTATCCTCAGAAAACGAACGTTGCTTATTTCCTGTTGCAGGGCCATCTTGGCACCCACATACATACGGTTGCCTTTGATATCGATGCCAATAAAATTCTTGTCAGGAAAAGCCTTGGCCATGTTTACCGTATATTCTCCTTTTCCACAGGCCAGTTCCAATACGATCGGATTCTCATTCCCGAATATCGTCTGCCATTGATCTTTGATCTGTTCCGGAAACTGGAACACATTAGGGAAGGTGCTTATTTCTGCAAAACGTTTGAGTTTCTTTGCTTTCATTCAATCTTTAGTATGATGACAGCAAAAATATTAAAACATTTGGTCAATCATGTCCTTATTTTATACTGATCTAATCATGATTAAAGATCTTTCGTTCTATCAATGATTCTTTTACCCATGTTTGATGGGATTGGACTCCCTTTTAAATCGTAAATATCAGTTGAAAGCAGGGGGGTGTGACGCTTTCTGACAGATCAAAAAAATCTCTGATTGTTTTTATTTTTAAATACTAAATTTGCAACCGATAAAAATAAATATAATGACGGAGGCAATAGAAACTATCATAAAGAATGTAAACGAACACATGGTGAAAGCCATCACGCATCTTGAAGCGGAGATATTGAAAATCAGAGCAGGTAAGGCATCTCCGACCATGCTGGACGGATTGTTGGTCGAATATTATGGATCACCGACTCCCATTTCCCAGGTATCGAATATCAGTATCGTGGATGCCAGAACGTTAACGATTCAGCCCTATGAAAAGAATATGCTGGCGCCGATCGAGCGTTCTATCATGGCAGGAAATATCGGAGTCACACCACAAAACGATGGTATCATCATCCGTCTGTATATGCCACCGTTGACCGAAGAGCGAAGGAAGGAATTCGTGAAGAAAGTGATGGCAGAAGGTGAAGCCGGCAAGATTGCTGTCCGCAATATCCGACGTGACGGTATTGAACATATCAAGAAATTACAAAAAGAAGGATTAAGCGAAGATGCTGCCAAAGAATCGGAAGCAAGAATACAAGCCATCACCGATAAGAAGATCGTTGAAGTGGATGGACATTGCGCTGCGAAGGAGAAAGAACTTCTTACTGTATAATGATAGACGCATTACAAAACTATCTGAAGGATAACTGGCTCCTGGCTGTGTCTACGCCTTTTTATGCCATCATGATTTCACTGGAAGTCATCCTGAGTAATTACCACAAACGGACTTTATATACTGTCAAAGAAACTCTGATCAATTTCTGGCTCAATATCGCCAATACGATCTTAGGTATCAGTTGTAAGGTATTCGTATTGGGTATCATGACCTGGTTCTTACAATTTCATCTGGTCAACATTTCCAATGAATATGTCTATTGGATTCTGTTGTTCTTCGGTCTTGATATTTGTTTCTATTTCGAACACCGCAGTGAACACTTTGTCCGTTTCTTATGGGCGGTTCATGTCACCCATCACTCATCACAGGAGTATAATCTGACAACAGGTTTCCGTTCCTCAGTCTTCAGACCCCCTGGTTTCATTCTGGTTTTTTATCCCTTTAGTGCTATTGGGTTTTAAACCACTTGATATTTTATTGATGGATGCCATCTGTCAGATTTATGGTATCCTGGTGCATACCCAATATGTGCGTAAAATGCCGAAATGGTTTGAATCGGTCTTTGTCAGTCCGGGTCATCATAGGGTACATCATGCGAGTAATGTCATTTACCTCGATAAGAACATGGGCATGATATTGATCATCTGGGATCGAATGTTCGGTACTTTTCAACAGGAACTTGAAACTGAAAAAGTCGTCTTTGGACTGACCAAGAATCCTGCACATCCTTTTCATCCTATCGGTATCATTCTCCATGAATGGAAAAATCTCTTCCTTGATCTTGGCAAACCGCAGACAGGCTTAGTAGTCAAACTGAAATATCTGTTTTATCCTCCCGGATGGAGTCATGACGGGAGCAGTCAAACAGCTAAGGAAATGAGAGCGGAATTGAAAAAATAATCTTGCCATTAAATGGTTGGGCTGTACACAAGGCTAAGGTTCCTTACGTTTCAATACCATGACCTTATTCTGTCGGCTATAGAAATCGAGCGTTCTTTTTCTGAATCCCATCGAATCAATCTTATTCAATGTTTCGGTAAACTGTCTTTCCAGCATATCATATTCTTCGCAATATTTTTCAGTCATGTTCAGTTTCATCGCTGTGATCGTATTGCCTGAACGGTTAAAACTGCCATATATACCATTACAACCGACCGTAGCGGTCAGCGCATGTTCTTTGATCGAAATACGGGATTCACTGTAATCACCCTGCTTCAATTTGCTTCCGTCGCTCAGGCTTTGCAATATATATTCACCGTCTGCAGATGAAGGTACTGTTTGCTCTTGTGCAGGTAATTTCCTTACTTTTTTATTTCCTGCCATAGCATAAAAACCTAGTATAAGAAATAACATACATACGATTCCTCTTTTCATGTAATTAACGCTTTAGTCATATAATAAAGGTAGATAACTAATTTAATAAATGTATCTTCGCGCACTTTTTTACCTCAGTATAACATCCTGAAACGGAAGAGGTTTGGAGAAATACACACAACAGACTATTATGAACATACGCAACATAGCTATCATAGCGCACGTCGATCACGGTAAGACAACCCTTGTCGATAAGATTTTACATCAGACGAATGTATTCCGCTCGAATCAGGAAACAGGTGATCTGATCATGGACAGTAACGATCTTGAACGGGAACGAGGTATCACGATCTTCTCCAAGAATGCATCAGTGGTCTATAAGGATGTCAAGATCAATGTCATCGATACTCCAGGTCACAGCGATTTCGGTGGTGAAGTAGAACGTGTATTGAAAATGGCTGATGGGGTTATCCTGTTAGTCGATGCATTTGAAGGACCTATGCCTCAGACCCGTTTTGTATTGCAAAAAGCATTAGCGTTAAACCTTAAACCTATCGTGGTCATCAATAAAGTCGATAAGGCCAATTGTCGTCCTGATGAAGTACATGATGCTGTGTTTGAATTGTTTTTCAATCTGGATGCTACCGAAGAACAATTGAACTTCCCTACCTTCTATGGTTCAGGTAAGAACGGTTGGTTTAATTCTGAAAACTCTCAATGTGATGATATCACTCCGTTATTGGATGGTATCATTCAATATGTACCTGCTCCTAAGGTTTCTGAAGGGCCGTTGCAAATGCAGATAACATCGCTCGACTATTCATCTTTTCTTGGACGTATCGCCGTAGGACGTGTTGCCCGCGGTAAAGTATCTGAAGGAGAAAAATATCCTGATGATGCAAGCCGATGGTACAAGCAAACGCAGCAAAGTAAAAGAACTTTATATTTTTGAATCCTTAGGAAAAAAGAAAACCACAGAGGTGGTAGCCGGTGATATCTGTGCCGTGGTCGGTCTTGAAGATTTCAATATCGGAGATACCATAGCGTGTATGGAAAATCCTGAAGCGCTGGCTGTCATTTCCGTTGATGAGCCTACCATGAGTATGACTTTCAGCATCAATAACTCTCCCTTCTTCGGTAAGGATGGTAAATTCGTCACAAGCCGTCACTTACGCGACCGCTTGATGAAGGAAACTGAAAAGAATCTGGCCTTGCGTGTCGAAGATACCGACAACGGTGATACCTTCATGGTATTCGGTCGCGGTATCCTGCATCTGGGCATCCTGATCGAGACCATGCGTCGTGAAGGTTATGAGTTGACTGTTGGGCAACCTCAGGTGATTGTCAAGCAAATCGAAGGAACCCGTTGCGAACCCTATGAAACTTTGGTGATTGACGTGCCTGAAGAATTAGCCAGTAAAGCCATCGATCTGGTAAGTCGCCGAAAAGGTGAAATGCTGGTGATGGAAACCAAAGGGGATATGCAACATCTTGAATTTGATATTCCTTCCCGCGGACTGATTGGTTTACGTACCCTCATGCTGACCAATACACAAGGTGAAGCTGTTATGGCGCATCGCTTTACAGAATACAGACCATGGAAAGGTTTGATCCCTGGACGAAATAATGGTGTGCTGGTATCCAAATTCAACGGTTCGACTACTGGTTATTCAATCGATAAATTACAAGACAGAGGAACTTTCTTTGTTGATCCGGGAGAAGAAGTATATGCCGGACAAATCATTGCCGAAAACATCAAACCGGGCGATCTGTTAGTGAATGCTGTGGAAGGTAAGAAACTCACCAACCATCGTGCCAGCGGATCGGATGATGCCAACCGTATCGCTCCGAAACGTCTGTTGACACTCGAAGAATGTATGGAGTATATCGAGTATGATGAATGTATCGAGGTCACGCCTAATTTCATCCGTATGCGTAAGATCATCCTGAATGAAGATGACCGTAAAAAATCAGAGAAAAAGATAGCGATCGAAGCTTAATCTGACTTCAGGCAGTAGATCCAAAACATAAAAAAAATCCGACTCATGATATTAATGAGTCGGATTTTTTATGATATAATTTTTTTCCGGAGAATGAACAAACTTGATTGCATTCGTTCATTTAAACTGAATCGTACTTCCTTGATTATGTAGGGCTTGCTGAAAAAGTCAGAAGTATATCAGGTACGAACCGGCAAAACGAAGCTGTATGGATATACCGCAAGTTGCAGCCGGTGAAGTAAATGGCGTGCTTCTGGCTAACGAAAGTATGAATCAGTTAGAAAAAATGCTGGTGCAAGATTTTCTCTGCAGATGTATAACGTATCATGCACCTCAACGTGCTACCATTGCTCTGAAAATATTGAATACCGTTGAATCGAGTGTTTTTCGGCCGGCCCTATTTTACGATGCTCAGTCTGTCAGTCAATGTCAAGGTGATATTCCCTTCTGCATTTGGAGAAGAAGGAATGCCTAAAGAAATAGGAGCGGGCAGTGTGATGAATTTGTTCTTCGCCCTGTCAAAACCTAAACCTGTAATCAGCCAGGCAGGGAGTGAAAAATTATCTGTAATCACATAAGGATTCGTTTTATCTCTGAACAAACTATCTTGCTGAGGTTGTTTTTCAGCAAGGGTGGAAAGATTCACCGTCATGGTGATTGAAAAATCAGATGAATCTGTATTTAAAGGCATGGCGGTGAAGGTGACAGGAATATATTCAGGATCAAATAATTGCTGTAGTTTGCAGATACCCGATTGGCTGCAGACGACTGAAGCTTCTGTCTTGTTTTTGCCGAAAAGGATATATCCTGATGTCGATTTTTGACTTTTACCTTGATTGCTTACAGACAATAAGCAAATGAAAATGGCGGCGATTGAAAGATGTTTCATAAAAAATGGTTTTGTTGGTTAACAATTGTGTTTTAGTTATAGAATAAGAAGAGAATACAAAAACTTGTCAGATTATCAAATACAAATGATGTTTCTTTGCGATGCAATATATAAATTTATCTTTTAATTGCATAATTTAGAACATTTCTTCAACCGGATGATATTCGATAAAACACTATTCAATCTGCTGTTTCTTTTTTGTCTGATCCATCTCTCTGGATATCAGGTACAAGCGCATTCGAAGGATAAACGAATGGCAGATTCCTTGCAAAACAAACTTAAACTTGCAGGTAACGACTCCAATAAGGTAAAATTGTTGTTGAAGATATCTAAGACCTTTACCAAGGATGATACGTTGTCGAGTTTATCGTATGCACGTCAATCGATCAATCTCAGTGATCAGATCGGATGGACCAAAGGTCGTCTGGCGGCCATGATGTATATCGGTGAAATATACGGTGATGCCAATGACGGTGTGAGGGCCATCGCGTATTGGAGAGAATCTGCTACGGTCGCAGCAGGTATCCGCGACACCTTCAACATGGCCGAATTATATAACTATATCGCCTTGTTGTATCAGGCCGATAACCGCTTCGATTCCTGTCTGCTTTACTATCAGCTTTGTCTGAGTCTGCGCAAGGAACCGCGATTGCAGCTTCCCCTGCTCGCCAATATCGGTGTGGTATACGACAATCTCGGAGATTATCCCAGAGCCCTGGAAAATTATCTGCATGCCATCAAGCTCAATCAGACTATATTGGGCAATCAGGATAAGAAGATGAAAGAGGACAGTCTGACCCATGCCGGCCTGCTGTATAGTATCGGCGATATCTATCTCGAAATGTTTCAGTATGATAAGGGATTTGAGAATTATAACGAGGTACTGTCTATCAGTAAACAACTGAAGGATTCGATGTTCGAGATGATGGCCTTCATGGGCATCGGAAAGACCTTATCCATGAAGGGAAATTTTGCCGGTGCAGCCGAATATTATGAAAATGCCCTGATCGTAAGCCGGGCAACCCATGATCCTCGAAACGAATCGGATATCCTCAAAGACCTGTCGAATATCTATATCCGATTAGGTGATGCCGACAAGGCCCTCTCGTATATCATGTCGGCGAAGCAACTGGCTGAACCCCATCAATACGATAATCTTTCTAAGATCTTTACGACCTTGGGTAAGATCTATGCCGATAAGAAAAACTATCAGGCATCGGCCGGTTTCTTACAACAGGCTATCGATATTGGTAAGAAACTCGGTTCCGTATCCGATCAGCGGGATGCCTGGCAAGTATTGAGTTCTATGTATGAAGACATGCATCAACCTGTTCAGGCGTTGAATGCGTATCAATCCTATATTATCCTGCGCGACAGTGTGTATAATGTCGATAAGGCTCGTCAGATGACAAGCACGTATATGCAGTTCAAGTTTGATTCCCAACAGTTGGCTGATAGTTTGCGTCAATCGCTGGCCTTTGATTTGAAACTTCAACGTCAGCGGGTTTATACCATCAGCAGTATTGCCACATTGGCTCTTGTCTTGCTCATGTCGTTCTTTATATATAAAGGGTATTCAAAAGCCCGTAAGTCTAATACCATCATCAGCAAAGCCAATGAAACCATCAATCAAGAGAAACAGGTTTCTGAGAACCTGCTGCTCAATATTCTGCCAAGAGATGTGGCCGATGAATTGAAAAGCAATGGCAAGGTACAGGCTAAATTGTTTGATGATGTCACCGTGTTGTTTACCGATTTTGTCAATTTTACCAATACGGCTGAACGTTTAAGTCCGCAGCAATTGATCGAGGAACTTGATACTTGTTTCCAGGCCTTTGATGTGATTACGACCAAATATCAGGTCGAAAAAATAAAGACGGTTGGGGATGCTTATCTGGCTGTATCGGGATTACCGCATGCCCATGCCGATCATGCGACTGAAATTGTGAAGGCGGCGCTTGAGATGCGTACTTTCATGCTCGAACGAAGAAAGAAATTAGGTGATCTGACGTTTGAAGTGCGATTAGGTATTCATAGTGGCAAGGTGATTGCCGGTATTGTGGGCATGAAGAAGTTTGCCTATGATGTATGGGGCGATACCGTCAATATTGCGGCACGCATGGAACAAAGTTCTGACGTAGGGCGCATCAATATCTCACATCACACCTATGAATTGGTGAAGGATAGCTTCCCATGCAGTTATCGTGGCGAACTCGATGCGAAGAACAAGGGCAAGATGAAGATGTATTTTGTGGAGGCCTAAGAGATTGTCTAACACCCCATTTTTTTATTGTGGACTTCAACACCTTTGTATTCCTTTGCGAAAAACTTTTGCATTCCTTTGCGGTTAAAAGTAAGCGCCCAGAAAGAATTTTTACCGCAAAGGGCGCAGAGATTATTTTCATTTCATGACTATTCATACTTTGTATTTCTTAGCGAAAAACTTTTGCATTCCTTTGCGGTTAAAAGGAAGAACCATTTTTATCGCAAAGAGCGCGAAGCAGACGCAAAGGGCGCAGAGTTCTTAGTAGTGGACTTTAAAATCTTTGTATTCCTTTGCGGTTAAATATAAGTGCCCATTTTACCGCAAAGGGTACAAATCCAGGCTATGTAGCCTGCACCGTTTATGACGGTAAGCCTTCATGCTGGTGTCGGAACTGACTCATTTCATTTGCTTACATAAAAAAAACTTTTCCAATGTCAGTAGACACTGGAAAAGTTAATTCAACGAGGGATTCCCTTCTTACGCCACCACAGATTTCGCAGGATCGCTCCATTG
>CAIQUX010000051.1 GCA_903875055.1 uncultured Bacteroidota bacterium | reverse complement strand
GCATGTATGTGGGTTCTCAAGTTTGGTTTCCCACACTCCTCTACCGAAATAGGAAACATAAACACGTGCATCGGAACCTCCATCATTGAAATACATGATATCCTTAATAGAAGCTATGGTTGGCAACACACCTGAATAATTGACCCAGTCGGCCATGCTGCTATTCCTGTAATAAACACCCGACGCATTGCCGACATACAAGCCATTGTTACCACTGTATTCATCAAGGAATAATTTCATTTGAGTTACAACCGGCAATGTTCCTGAATAATCTGTAAACACGAGTCCTCCATTTGTTGACTCGTATACTTTCTTATTGAGAATGATAAAAATGTGATTCGTATCGGTTGCTGAAATTACCATGTCAGTGTTGGTAGAAGAACTAGGCAATGTAGTTGTGTCAAAGGTTGGTATAGCCATTAGTGCATTATGACTGATAATGAATTTATTATTGATGCTATAGGCAAAAATATTCGGATGAAGTCGACAAACGGCCATAGCTCTGATGACAGAAGTGGATGTAGCAATATGAGTCCAAACCGGCGTTGACTGTGACAGGTTTTTAGTCTGCCAGATCGTATTTCCGCTGATATACGCCAGATTCTGATCATCAGGAGAAAATACATGTTTTAAAATAGAAGAATCTAAGGTTGCCGGCACATTGTACGCATCACTGCCTCCTGAAGGCAAAGCTCTTCTTTTTTTATAATTGAAATAATAGACCAGCTTTTGTGTTGAATAATCCATTTGCATTTTGGTGGTCCAGTCTCCTCCCCTATTGGTTTTCCATTGGGAATTAGTATAAAGCAATTCACCATTATCTTGCGTCCCGGTGCTTATCAATTTGGAATATAAAGGACTGGTGGCTGCTGTATAATTTTCAGTAGCACCTAAACCGTCACTTTTAGGTGACCAAGTAGTTCCTGATGTACTTGTTAGCCAGACACCTCCGTCATTCGCCTCATACAGATTGGCACTGTTCCCCGGTTGAAAGATATAATCATGCATATCTGTATGCACAACTTTCGACCAGGTCGTCAGTTTTTGCCAAGTAACACCGGCATCATCACTACGCATGATATTATGCGAGCCTAAAAAAAGTTGATTGGCATTTGTTGGATTGGCTTCGATGCAAAAATTATAATTCCCTTGTCCACCTCCGGTGGAATCGTAACCGGTGAGACTCCATGTCGGATTATGATATTGAATGGTAAAGTTCAAACCGCCATCAGTACTCCGGAAGATAGTCCCTTCATCAAAAACAGTTCCTACATAAACGGTTGAAGGACTAATGGCACTAGCCGCAATGCGGGTCCCATTTGCCAATAAGCCACCAAAACCACTGGTGATTTCAGTCCAGGTATCCCCTTTGTCAGGACTTCTGAAAAACTTATTTAATGAGGATGCGTATACAACCTGACTTCCGGCTCCTGGTTTCCATTTCATGTCGGTGAATTGGTTACCGGCTAATTTATTCGTCCAATTCAATCCACCGTCTACTGTCTTCCATATACCATTCGACGTGGCGGCCAATAAGGTAAGATGGTCTGTCGAATCCATCAGCAATTCAAGCGCCATAAAGGTGCCTATTCCAGTATTCATCTGAGCCCAGTTCAATCCACCATCCGTCGTCTTCCAGATGCCGAGATTATCGGTATAATAATTCGGATCGCCGCTACCTATATATATGATATTGCTGTTGGTATGATCGATACATACCGACGCTAGTTTCATCTTAGGTAATTTGTCTGTTCCCATGGATGTCCATGAATTACCGGCGTTCGTGCTTTTCCATAAACCACCCGATGCACTGCAGGCATAGATGGTATTGTTATTATTCGGGTCAAATTTCAATTGACATACCCTCCCGATACCGTTTATTTGTCCAGAAATATTAGTCGGAAAATCGGAAGGACCGGTAAAGACCCAATTGGAAGTTTGAGCAGAAGAAAGAAAAATACCTGTCAAACACAACAGGGTTAATATGAACAGTTGTTTCATGAGAATGTTTTGTTTGATTATTTTCGTCCTTCGTGTTGATGTTTCCAAAAATCAAGCTGCTCTTGGTGGGACATTAATCGTCCGTCCTCCTTTACAAAAGGAAGTACATCTTGCTGCCAATAGATAAATTTCTTGTATTCAAAGGCGTATTTCTTCGCGTCATCTGAATGTGCCTTCTTACCAGAGATGAAATCTTTGCTTTCTTTTTCGTCATCAGTCGCTGAAAAAAGTTCGTTCTCCTCTGTAGGCTTTTCTTTGTTTTCCCAAAACAAATTAAATGCTTTCACCGTCTCGTAATAATTGACTGTTTCATTGTTCATCATTGTAATCCAGACCGGGTGAGTCCGATAATATGTATCCATATTATTTTGCGCATACAGACTTTTGATTGCAATGACAGCAATCAGACATAAGACTATTTTTTTCATACAATAAAATTTAGGAACTAATAAATCCGGCATTTCTCATCCAGCGTGATACCATCCTTCGTCGACGTTGTGGAATTCGCTTCACATTTCTTGATGGCCTCTTTCTTTTTATCCTTGATTTTAAACTCAACGATGGATGAATCAGGAAGACCAGGAGGATTACCTGTATACTTGATGGCGCATTGACAAACATACTCTTGAGTGCATGAACTTGCCATCAAAATGACAGACAGTATTAAAACAGGTAAAATCTTCTTCATTGAAATAGAATATTCTGCCAAATGTAACAAAACTAATTTTTTTACCATACTTATATTAGATATTTTTACGAATTATTTTTAAGCAACATGGTAATAGACAAGCAAATGGAGAATATAGAGTTTCTGGCACATCAGGTGGTGGAAGGCTTTATTATCGGACTTCACAAAAGCCCCTTTCATGGATTCTCAGTTGAATTTGCGGAACACCGATTATATAATGTCGGTGACAACCTGAAACATATCGACTGGAAAGTATACGGGCGGGTTGATAAATTGTTCATCAAGAAATACGAAGAAGAGACTAATCTCCGCTGTCAGATTGTGATCGACTCGTCTTCGTCCATGCTGTTTCCATCAGATTCTGACAAGCCTAATAAACTACAATTCTCTTGTCTTGCAGCAGCTTCACTGATCACCATCCTTAAGAAACAATTGGATGCAGTTGGTCTTTCTTTTTTTGATTCTTCCCTGACTTTACATACAAGTTGTAAATCCAATACGGTACATAGCAAGATGCTGATGACAGCACTTGAAAAACAACTGAAATATCAGGGCGAAAACCAGTCAACCAATGCGGCTAATGTGTTGCATCAGATTGCGGAAACCTTGCACAAACGATCTCTTGTCATTATTTTCAGCGATATGTTGGACAAGGTATCCGATGCCGATGAATTATTTGATGCACTTCAGCATCTAAAATATAACAAACATGAAGTGGTTTTGTTTCATGTGCAAGATGGCAAGTATGAGGTGGATTTCGAATTCGAAAACAGGCCATATGAATTCATAGACATGGAAAGCGGTGAGAAACTCAGAATGAATTCGACACAACTAAAACAAGAATACATCGAACGAATGAAGGAATACCGTACAGCATTAGCCTTGAAATGCGGTCAGTTTGGAATCGATATTGTAGACGCTGATACGAATGAAGGTTTTGAAAAGATTCTTCTTTCTTACTTGATCAAAAGAAATAAAATGACTTAGATTGAAGGAGAGTAAACAAAATCAATGAAGTTACCCGATTAACAAAAAAAAATACGACATTTACCTTTATTGAAACTTTTTCCAATAAGTCAATTTACGGCATGAAAAAACTAATGTCCCTGCTGCTGCTTATCCTGCCATCCTTGATGACGGTTTCACAGCCTTTCTCGGCATATACGAATGTTCGTCAGGAATTTTATGTATTCGATAACGGAGCTATCAATAGGATCGAACCAATGGCACCTATCAATTACAAGGTCGGACGTAATTCAGTGGCTTATCTTGACAATGCCAGAAACTTTAAGATTTATCGTGATGGAACAATTACTCCTATCACAGATCTGTTCACGACTCAGTTTGAAGTATCAGACAATCTTATTCTGTACAGAAGTGCTAAAATGATTTCAGTAGTCGACGGTACTGATGTGGTACTCCTTTCCAGATTATGCGACCGATATGCTATGGGTGACAGCGTAGTATTGTTTTATGATATCAACAATTCCTCTTTCGAAGGATATTATAACGGTAAAATTACTCAACTTGAAAGCTTCCTGTCACTCGATAGCACAGATTTTACATTCGATAGTACCGTCAAAGTATCGGACAATATTGGTGCCTATATCAATTATAATCAGCAGTTCAAAGTATTTTATAATAATGTAGTGGAAACCTTGGAAAATCAGGCTGTCAATAGCTTTCAAGTGGGCCGAAATACAGTGGCCTATGTGGATATCAACAACCAATTCAAAATATTCCACAAAGGACACATGTATACCGTTGATCCTTTCGCTCCGAATTCTTATATGGTGGGCGATGATGTGGTGGCCTTTCATAGTAACGATGGAAATTTTAAGATTTTTTATAATGGTAACCTGTATACGATAGGCTATTACAAACCTTCCTATAAAGTAACTGACCGAGTTGTTGCTTTCGCTGATCCGAACGGGTACTTTAAAGCTTTTTATGAAGGAGAACAATTTATGCTCGACAATTATTATCCTGATAAGATGACTGCCGGCTACAACTCAATCGCATATGTAAGCCAATCCAATGTCCTTCGCTTTTTCTCTAAAGGAAAAATTTATGATGTCACTTCAATGACGCTTGAGGAAATGAGACTTGATTATGATGTGTTGCAATACAAAATCGGGTTTAATAGCTTCAAACTTTTCTACAACGGAGAGTATTACAATTAACTTAACAAGCAAGATTCTGCAGTCATTCTATTTTTGAGAACTGAACGATAACATATGAGAAAGATTTTCTATTTACTACTTTTTATCCTGAGCTTTTCGGAATTACAGGCAGCCAAGATGCTGATTCCTATGGATGAAAGCGGACAGACCAATCACTTAAAAGCGTATGGTATTGCCTTTTTGGTACTGACAAAAAATGAAAAAGTAGATTGGCTTTTAAACTATCGCGGCGGAAGTTTTGTCTTTGATTATTTTCAGGAAATAGAGAATGAATGCAAGATCAGGAATGTGAGTTATGAAATCGTACCGGATGCCAAATACACAGCCATCCTCACAGAAATTGCCGACCCCGAAGTAAATATGGATATAGTTCGTCTGGAGAAAGCACCAAAAATAGCTGTGTATACCCCTGATGGCAAATTGCCCTGGGATGATGCCGTGACCATGGTACTGACCTATGCTGAAATTCCGTTTGATAAAGTATATGATGATGAATTGCTGGATGACAAGCTGATCAAATACGACTGGTTACATCTGCATCATGAAGATTTTACCGGACAATATGGTAAATTTTATGCCGCCTACAATACGGCAGAATGGTATATCAACGATGTCAAGAAAAATGAAGCCATGGCAAAAAAACATGGATTCGAAAAAGTTTCCCAATTAAAACTTGCAGTTGCCAAGAAGATCAAGGAATTTGTCATCGGGGGTGGTTACTTGTTTGCCATGTGCAGCGCCACTGATAGTTACGATATTGCATTGGCCGCTGAAGGGACAGATATCTGCGAAAAAATGTATGATGGCGATGCCGCAGATCCTGCCGCGCAGGCGAAACTGAATTTCGAGAAATGCCTGGCTTTCAAAGACTTTCACCTTAAAACCAATCCATTGGAATACGAATATTCAGATATTGATGCAACCACAACACGTAAAGTGCCTTTCAAATCTGATTATTTTACTTTGTTTGCCTTCTCCGCAAAATTCGATCCGATTCCTACCATGCTTTGTCAGAATCATACCACCACAGTGAAAGGCTTCATGGGACAAACCACTTCTTTTACCAGCAAATTCCTAAAAAGCAGCACACAGGTATTGGGTGAGAATAAATCAGCCGGTGAAGCCCGCTATATCCATGGCGATTTAGGAAAAGGAACATGGACCTTCTATGGTGGTCATGATCCTGAAGATTATCAACATATTGTGGGAGACCCACCAACAGACCTGAGCTTACATCCGAATTCTCCTGGGTTCAGATTGATCTTGAACAATGTGCTTTTCCCTGCTGCCAAGAAAAAGCCTCAGAAAACATAATCTGAGGATTTGCCGAACTAACTCATATGCCTTGGTCGTCGTTTACCAGTTCACAAATGTTTTATTGAAAATATCATCAGCCAGTTGATCTGAGATGTCACTGATCAGCTTGACCTCTACATTCTGTAAGTTCTGTGCAGAACTGAAGTCGGCAAAGCGTGAAAAGGTCTGGACGAAATTACCTTTCTCATTCAGTTTATTCTTGAAGTCAATAGAAACAGTGACCGTAAGTCGGTTCAGCAAGGATGTTTCCTTTCCTGTTACAGAGGCGACCGTCACGTCATAACCGGTGATGGAACCTGAAAGATCGTAATCTGTTTTTTCACTATTGACCTGCGATAAGGAGGATTGAGAAAGTATCCGTTGTCTGAGTTTTTCTGTAAAGGTTGAACTGAGTGAAGGAACTATCGTACGAGCATTATTTTCAACGAAATGAACATTGATGGTCCTTCCTTCTATGGCCGCACCGGTAAAACTATACACACCACATGATGCAAGCCAGCTTAGTAAAAATAATCCTGAAATCAGCAGTTTACTCTTCAATATCATACTCCTTAATTTTTCTGTACAAGGTACGTTCCGAAATTCCTAATTCCGAAGCAGCATCCCGTCGACGACCGCGGTGTTTTTTCAGTGCTTTGACGATGAGTTCCTTTTCATGCTCGGCAATATTGAGGGTTTCCTCCACCTGATGGATGGTTTCAAGTTTCTGAGAATCCGCATTACTCATCATAACAGATACATTAGCTTTGGAAGGCACGATATCGGCATCAAAAGCAGAATAACGTTCAGGCAAGGCTTCCTCCCCGAAATTATGGGCGATGGTAGGGTTCTTGATAATTTCAAAAAACATCTTCTTCAGATCGTTCACATCCTTTTTCATGTCAAAAAACAATTTATACAGGATATCACGTTCATTAGAGAAATCGTTTCCGTTTGCTGAAGGTCCATGTCCAACCACCATCGGCATCGAATCCTGATGATTATGAACAGGAAGGAAATAGGTCAGTTCATTCTCATTCACCAGTTTGTTAGGTGCCAATACTGAAATCTGTTCAGCAATATTTTTCAACTCACGAATATTTCCCGGCCATCTGTAATTGACCAACGCTTGCTTGGCATCCTCTGTCAACTGGATGGGTGTCGTCTTATATTTATCTGCAAAGTCGATACAAAATTTACGGAAGAGTAAAGGAATATCCTCTTTTCGTTCCCTCAATGAAGCCACCCGAATCGGCACCGTACTTAAACGATAATACAAGTCCTCTCTGAAACGCCCTGCATTGACCAGCAACATCAGGTCCTTATTGGTAGCGGCTATGACACGTACATTCGTTTTCTCTACTTTCGATGACCCTACTCGGATGTATTCCCCTGCTTCCAACACACGAAGCAGACGTGCCTGAGTGCCTAATGGCATTTCACCGATCTCATCCAAAAAGATGGTACCGCCGTTCACAGTCTCGAAATACCCTTTACGGCTTTCTGTCGCGCTGGTAAAGGAACCTTTTTCATGACCAAACAATTCACTGTCGATGGTCCCTTCAGGTATGGCTCCGCAGTTGATGGCGATAAACTTATTGTGCTTTCGGGCGCTTTGGGAGTGAATAATCTGAGAGAAAATTTCCTTCCCGACTCCACTTTCTCCCTGTATCAATACCGTTAAATCTGTATTCGCTACCTGTATAGCCACTCCTAGTGAATAATTCAGGGAAGGCTCATTGCCTATGATGCCGAATCTATTCTTTAATGATTGTAATTCTTGTTCTGATAACATGCAATAAAATTGTGCGCCAAAGTTACAGCACCACAAGCAATTCTGTCAGAAAAATTAGAAAAAAAGGAGCTTAGTATCATAGAATCAAGTGATTGGTAATAAGCAGGTGACGTTGAATGAAGTCGATTCCTTTGTGCTATAATTTCTCCAACAGGAAATTCGTCATTCGTCGGTATAAATGAAGTCTTGTATTTCCTCCGCTAATCCCGTGGTTTTTATTAGGATAAAATTCAGCGTCATACTCCTTATTCGCCTTGATTAGAGCATCGATCATCATGATGCTGTTCTGATAATGTACATTATCATCGGCCGTACCATGAATCAGCAGGAAATTACCTTTTAACTGCTTAACCATATTCACCGGTGAGTTATCATCGTACCCTTTTGCATTTTCCTGTGGTGTACGCATGTAACGTTCGGTATAGATATTATCATAATAACGCCAATTGGTGACAGGAGCCACGGCAATGCCAGTCTTGAACACGTCAGCGCCTTTGAACATACAGATACTGCTCATGAATCCGCCATAACTCCAGCCCCAGATCCCGATACGCGACGCATCGATATAGGATTGTCGTCCAAAGTATTTCGCGGCAGCAATCTGATCATCACTTTCATATTTCCCGAGTTGCAGGTAGGTCTTCTTCTTGAACGCTTCTCCTCTGAAGCCTGTTCCGGTACCATCGACACATGCGATGATATAACCTTTCTCGGCCAGCATCTGATACCACCAATAATCGCGGAGTGAGAACTGGTTCATGACTTGCTGTGAACCCGGACCGCTATATTGAAACATCAAGAGTGGATATTTCTTAGCCGATGAAAAGTCAGAAGGTTTCAATATCCATCCGTTCAGCATCATTCCTTCTTCATTCGGAACCTGTATCATTTCTACGTTCGCCAAATCATATTCTGTCATCTTCTTTTTCAGACTTTGATTCTCCTTCAAGGTCCTGATGAGATTCCCATCCTTATTTTTTATGGTATAGACAGGTGGTATGTTTAGCAGCGAATATTTATCCATGAAATATTCGAAACCGACACTGAAGTCAACATCATGCCATCCCTTGTCAGGTGTGAGATTCACCTTTTGTTCGCCATTCAATCCTATTGAAAAAAGGTTTCTGTCCATCGATGACACTTCAGTGCCCGTGTAGTAAACCTTATTATTCTTTTCATCCACACCTTGAATCGAAACAACTTCCCAATTTCCTCTCG
>CAIQUX010000050.1 GCA_903875055.1 uncultured Bacteroidota bacterium | reverse complement strand
CGCTGTGTCGTCGACTAAAATCAGAGCTGCCTTACATGCCGGAGATATTAAGAAAGCCAATGAGCTTGCAGGAAAGCTTTATGCGCTGGAAGGCAATGTCATTCATGGCGAAAAACGCGGGCGACTGATTGGATTTCCGACTGCTAATCTGAACGTAAGCGATACGCACAAGCTGATACCGGCCAACGGCGTCTATGCTGTGAAAGCGTATTTTAATGATACTGTTTATAAAGCCATGCTCAATATCGGTGTGCGGCCAACGGTTTCTACTACCAATCATCGCTCCATCGAAGTGAACATCTTTGATTTCGATCAGGATATTTATGATGAAACATTGCGGATAGAGTTTGTCGACAGGTTGCGGGAGGAAAAAAAATTCAACGGTATCGATGAACTTATTGCACAACTGACTATCGATAAGCAAGAAGCATTATCTCGCTTCTGAATTATGTTTAGCGATAACCCTTGGCCTTCACTTGTTGCACATGCTGCACGTTTAAATAATACCGTATCCCGTTTACCTTGTACATGATCACCGCATCTCCTTTGAAGGCGAAAGGAGCTTTGAAATGAGTATACGATGAGGTTGAGTCGATTTGCGCATTGAAATTCTTATATAAATCCTTGTTGGCTCGAACGATATAAGTTCCTTTTACATTGGCAAGGTCTATATTATGTCTTGTTTTTATTTCAAGCAGATCGCAGGGCACCGGTGTGGCGCCAAACCACACCGAATCAATAATCACATTATCTGTAAGTGTGTTGATGACAAATTCGTATACACGACCTACTTTTCGAATGGACCCTTCATTGATCGAGAATGTGCCACTCACATATTGGATAGGGTCTGCCACTTTCTTCTTCATGGCAGATGATGAAAGGGCCGTAATAAGCAGGAAGAGCAGCAGGGATTTCTTTCTCATAATGATAAAAGTTTAGCTGTTAATTCTTTTAATAAAGTATTATCATTCGTGGCCGTATTCAACCCGACGGCATTGAGATTATATTGATGAATGAGTTTGATGGCTTCAATGGTTTGTGACAGGTTGAAGAGTTGCGCCGCCTTCTGATAATCCTTTAAAGCAAATGGAGGGATTTTCAAAATGACCGGGAGGTCCTTGACCGGCATATTTTTGACATAATGGTATTGATACAATTTTGAAAACTGGGAATACAACATCGAAGTCACCGATATCATATGAACTTCCTTGGGATGGGCAATGTAATAGTTGGCAATACGATAGCTTTTTTCGGTATTCCGTTCAAGAATGGCTTTCGGATATTGAAACACGTTATACTCAATACTGATGCCGATATACTTTTCGATGAGCTCGGCTGTGATTTCCTTCTTATCGCCGACATTAATCAACACTTTCTCGAGTTCATTGACGATTTTCTGCAAATCGGTGCCCAGGTAAGCACCCAACAAATCGGCATTGGTGGGTGTGATCTTGATGTTCTTGGTGGTACAATAATTGAGTATCCAGTCGCTGAGCTTGAAATCCTTGATCTTGTCGAACGTCAGATAGACGCCGTGCTTCTTGATGGCCTTGACGAGGCCCAAACGACCATCAATCTTGGTATACTTATGTGCGATGACAAAAACTGTACTCGGCAGTGGATTTTGGATATAGCTTTCGAGTTCTTTAATATCCTTCAGCTGAGCTGCTTCTTTGAGTATGACCAAACGCCGTTGTGAGAAGGCAGGGTAACTTCTGCATTCATTGACCACGGCCGACCATGTGGCATCCTTGCCGTAAAAGGTGGTGAAATTAAAGTCTTTTTCATGTGGCTGCAGCACATTGTTTTCAAAGGCATCGCAAAGCAGATCGATATAATAAGGTTCCTCGCCATCAAAGGCATAGACGGGTTTCAATTCGCCCATTTGGATTTGTTTGATCAGTTCGTTTACTTCTTTCATGCGTGCTGCTTAGCGTATGGTTTCAAAGGTAATGCGGTTCATGCCATTGAAAAAAGAAATTTCGCAGGTGGGTGAAATGCAGTGGAATTTGCCATTGTGAATGGTGAGTATGAAGTGGTTGGAGGCAATCAAACTTCCTTTGCTGTGATACCTTGTAAGGTATTGGCAGCTTGACTCCCAGAAGTGGTCATGAATATCCTGATAATACTATTTGCAAGTGATTACAATTCGCATATCCAACGCCTGGATTTTTCGCCAGGCAGATTCCCTGTAAGCGTCAATAGCTCAACTAAAATGGCTAATAGCATGAAAGTAAGAGTTAATGGCTCGTCTAAAGTAGTTAATAGTATGAAAGTATACGTCAATAGCTCATCTAAAATGGCTAATAGCATGAAAGTAAGAGTTAATAGTTCAACTGAACTAACTAATAGTATGAAAGTAAGAGTTAATAGCATCACTAATTTAGCTAATGGTCTAAAAGTAAGAGTTATTAGCACAATTTAAATTTCTGATTATTTGAATAAAAAAGTTAATTAGTCAGTTCTGAAAATTTGTTTTTTTTAAATCATTCTTTTAAATTTGACTAACCAAAAAAAATTAATCATGACACAAGTCGTAGTAAAATTTCAATGTAGAATCGAAGAATTACCCATTTTAGGAAGTTTCTTATTATCAAGTATGCAGGGTTCGCTTGCAGATTTCACAGCCTTTTCACCGGATTATAATGCTGGCTTCATGACAACTGCTAATGCCGATTTAGCCGCTGTTGAAGCCTTGATTAATCCTAAGCAATTGACCAAGGAGCTGAAAGTGATTACAAAACGTATTTATGCCAATCAGGCTTCATTGCGAAACAAGATCGATTATTTAGAAGGGTATATTAATCGTGCCCAAGGATTGACGATGGATAAAAAAGATTTCGGAATCAGTGAGGTGAGAAAGAAAAATAATAGCGGTGATATAGAAGGTCTCATTAGCGCGATGGCTTATTTATTGACGAATGTGAATGTGGCTGCTAATTTAACGGCTGTGACTGCTAAGGGTTATACCACGGCGCAGAATACGGCCTTAGTGACCTTGAAGGATGCATTAAAGAGTGATAATATATTGCAGAATAATAAAGTGAATGACCGAAACAATAAGGTGATTGCCAACTATGCGAAATTGAATGCGTTTTGGGATAAGATCGTAGATATAGCCGATGCCGGAAAACGTATATACAAACTGTCGGCACCCAACAGAGTGGATGATTTTACGATGGCGAAATTGAAAGCCCGTATCAGACAAGAACATTATAATACCCGTTTTGAAGGTATGATTACTAGTGGTAATGCGCCCTTGAATAAGGCTAAAATAGAGTTGAAGCCTTTGGCCGGTGGCCGGCGAAGAACCGCGAACAGCAAAGCGAACGGGCAATTTGAAATTACGAGTATGGAAGCCGGCGATTATAATGTAACGGTGAGCGCTACGGGTAAAGCCACCGTGACGGATGTGATAACGATCGTAACCGGAACACCGTTGAGTATGAATTATAGTTTGGCTTAACTAGTTGAGGATATTATTGAAGGGTGCGGCTTAGGCTCACCCTTTTTTGTTTTAATGTAATAGAGTTAATGTGTCACAGGTTGGAAAATTGTTAGATGTTATGCATAGAATACACTAGCGTGAGCGGAGCAAATAGGGGTACCCTATAAAGAACATAGGGCTTGCGAAGGCACAGCCTTCGAAGAGAGGAGCG
>CAIQUX010000049.1 GCA_903875055.1 uncultured Bacteroidota bacterium | reverse complement strand
CAAACAATTTTATGATGCAGGCAGTATTGCTAAAAAAGATCTATATCAGTTGAAAGCGCAACTAGCCAGCGATAATTATCTTTTAGTCCAGAATCAGAATAGTCTTCAATTTAATTTATTGACATTGAAGCAACTACTTCAGCTTCCTGCAGATACCTTATTCGATATTGACACACCTGATTCAGTCGAGGTAATAAATGAAATACCATCATTACCCGATGCCAGACAATATGCTCTCGAACACTTTCCTGAAATAAAAAACGGACAACTGCGATTGGAGATCAGCCAATTGGAGATTGCGAAAGCGAAAGCCGGATTTAAACCTCATCTTTCAGCTAATGGATCAGTCGGTTCAGGATACAATGAGTATATCACACATTCATCCATTTCCAGAACAAACTACTTTCGACAGAATGAAATTAATTTATATCAGCATCTCGGCATCACGCTCTCGATTCCCATTTTCTCGAATCAAATCAATAGTACCAATCTACAAAAAGCAAACATCGCCTTCAATCAAGCCAAATTGAATACTGAAAACATAAACCTGATCCTATCACAAACGGTTGAAAAAGCTTACCTCAATGCAATGAACGCAAGACAAGCCTTTGATGCGGCCAAAGATCAACTGACGTATGCCACTGAAAGCTATCGGATCGTCAATGAACAATATAAACTCGGAGGCATGAATTCATATGAACTGATACAGCAACGAAATCAATATGTATTGGCTGTCCAGTCATATACTCAGGCCAAATACAATTCGGTGCTATTGCTAAAAATCTATGAATTCTATCTGGGCAAACCAGTGACCTTTTAATTTGAACAACATGAAAAAGAAAATCGTATTGATTGTCCTTGGTGCCTTACTAGTTGTTTCATCTGCTATTTTCATCTATTATAAATTGCAGAAAGGGAATGATGCAATCGCACTTCTTACTGCAAAAGCCGAATACGGATACATTGCAAAAACAATCACCGCTACCGGCACGATACAACCAGTCGATACGGTTTCTGTCGGCGCTCAGGTATCAGGTGTGGTTAGAAACGTGTATGCCGATTTCAACAGTAAAGTCAAACAAGGCGAACTGCTCGCTCGAGTAGACCCATCTATTATAACAGCTCAGATGGAGCAATCCAAAGCGAATCTGGCTAATATGAAGAGCAATTTGGAATTTCAGCAAAGTCATTTCGATCGGCAAAAGAAACTGTATAAATTAGGTGCCATCAGCCAAGCCGACTTCCAACTAGCTACCAACCAATTTAAGAGTGCACAGGCAACAGTATTAAATGCATCCGCACAGGTTCGGGTTACAGAAAAAAATCTTTCCTATACGAATATCTATTCGCCAATCAATGGTGTGGTGTTGAACCGTAATATCAGTGAAGGGCAGACGATAGCCTCTAGCTTCAATGCCCCTACCCTGTTTGTTATTGCCAAAGATCTTACCAAGATGCAGGTTCGCGCTGCTGTGGATGAAGCCGACATTGGCGGAGTCCGTTCCAATCAACGTGTAACGTTTACGGTGGATGCTTTCCCTGATGATTTGTTTCAAGGAATGGCCCAATCCGTTCTGCTTCATCCGACGGTAACTTCCAATGTTGTAACGTATGCAACACTGATCAATGTCGACAATCGTGACATGAAATTAAAACCGGGTATGACTGCCAGTATCAATATTTACATCGAAGAAGACAGCCATGTTTTACTGATACCTTCCAAAGCATTGAACTTCAAACCGGATTCGTCATTGATGAAAAAATTCACATTGATCAAGTCGGTAAAAAACAAATCCGGACAAACTGTGAATGAAAAAGGTGTTGTCAAAGACCCCGAAATGCAACGTTCGAAAGTTTGGGTTAAATCTGGAGACACACTGACCGAACGTAAAATAAAAACAGCTTTAAATGATGATACGAATGTAAAAATAATCAGTGGATTATATGAACATGAAGAAGTAGTAATAGGTATTCAGGAAACTGCTACAAAAGGCCAAACCTCTACTGCCGCTAAAAGTCCGTTTATGCCTCAGATGCCTAAAAGACAAGGCGGTGGATCCCGAAACAGATAAAAATGAAGAAATGAATGAAAGCATCGTTGATATAAAAAATCTCAAGCGCCAATTCAGCATCGGAGGTGAGGTGGTACATGCATTGAATAATGTCAGCTTCTCCATCCAAAAAGGAGAATTCATTACCATCATGGGTAGCAGCGGTTCAGGTAAGACTACATTATTGAACATATTGGGTTGTTTGGATAAACCAAGTAGCGGTGAGTACCTTCTGGACGGAATCAATATGAGTGATTTATCGAAAACAGCCTTGGCAGAATTGCGGAATACCAAACTTGGATTTGTGTTTCAATCGTATAACTTATTGGCGAGAACATCGGCCATTGAAAACGTTGAGTTACCATTGCTTTACAATAATAAGTTTTCTACCAAAGAACGTAAAGAAAAAGCGATACAAGCATTGGAAGCAGTGAAGTTATCCGACAGAATGTATCACCTCCCGAGTCAGCTATCAGGTGGACAACAACAACGTGTGGCCATAGCAAGAGCTCTTGTCAATGATCCGGTAATGATTTTAGCCGACGAAGCAACGGGAAACCTGGATTCACGAACCTCCTATGAAATCATGATGCTGATTCAGGACCTGAATAATGAGCAAGGCAAAACCATTGTATTCGTAACACATGAACCTGATATTGCCAACTTCAGTAAACGCACCATTACGTTAAAGGATGGAAAAATCATCAAAGACCTGATCAACCCGACTATCCAAAGTGCGAGGGAGGTATTAAAAAAATTGCCACCTGTCATAGAACCAGTCACGGCCTCCACATGAAACTGACCAATCTTTTCCGAATCGCATGGCGTGCCATTTTCCGTAATAAGATGAGATCATTTCTCACTATGCTGGGTATCATCATCGGTGTGGCTGCAGTGATTTCAATGATTGCCATCGGACAAGGATCGAAGCAAAGTATTCAAAGTCAGATTGCAGGCATGGGAAGTAATATGATTACTATACGCCCGATCAGCAATGTGATGGGTGGCGTGCATGTAGACAATGCCAGTGTACAATCCTTGACAGAAGATGATATACTTGCATTAAAAAAACAACCTGAATATCTGAAGGATATTTCACCATCTGTGTCCGCTCGCGGACAAGTTATCAATGGTTCCTTTAACTGGAATACAACCATGCAGGGTGTATATCCTGAATTTCTAACTATTCGTAGTTGGTTAGTGCAGGATGGTTCTCCATTCACAACCCGAGATGTCAAATCGGCGGCCAAGGTTTGTCTGATTGGACAGACTATACTCACAAATTTGTTTCCCGATGGAGACTCGCCTTTAGGTAAAAATATCCGATTCAAGAACATACCATTCAAAATTATTGGTGTCTTAGCAAAAAAAGGAGAAAATACATTTGGTCAGGATCAGGATGATGTGATTTTGACACCTGTAAGCACCGTACAAAAAAGAATACTGGCCATCACCACCTATCAAAATATTTTCCTGTCGGCTATCAATGAAGAGTCTACAGAAAATGCTTCATTGGAAGTTCAACAAATCATGAGGAAAAGTCATAATCTTCCTGTTGGCACAGACGATGATTTTTCTGTGCGTACTCAGGCTGAATTGATCAGTACCTTCACAGCCACCAGCAGCATCCTTACTATTCTTCTAGCCGTTATTGCCGGCATATCACTTTTAGTTGGCGGAATTGGCATCATGAATATCATGTATGTATCCGTGACAGAACGAACTAAGGAAATAGGTTTGCGCATGTCAATAGGAGCTAGCGGTGCAGATATTCTATGGCAATTCCTGATTGAGGCCATCGTGATCAGTATCACAGGAGGTATTCTGGGAGTCATCTTTGGAATCACAACCACCAAACTTGTTACCTACTTCATACATTGGCCGACCTTGATTACTACATCTTCGGTAGTCTTGTCATTCATGGTTTGTTTCGTCACAGGTGTATTTTTCGGATATTATCCTGCATTAAAGGCTTCCCGTTTAGATCCAATCGAAGCCCTTCGATATGAATAAGTAAAATGGCAATTTCTTCACTTTCATTAAAGGTCAAAACATTTTTTCTATGAATCTTACAATTTAAATGCAGAATCATGTAATTGATCTGCTAAGATTCAAGGAGACCTTTGTCCCATTCTACTTCGATCATATTTTATGTACAAGCAAATCTGCATTGACCGATTTGACGGAATCAAGTATTTTGATGCATTAGCAGAAGCGAATAATCAACGTAGTGGACATTGAGAAAAATTTAATAAAAACAAAAAATATAAAAATGAAACCAAAAATCGGCATTTCAGAAAAGAATCTGAATCACAGTACTACCCTTCTTTCAAACATTCTGGCGGATGAAATGATATTGTACATCAAGACAAGAAAATTCCACTGGAATGTTTCAGGTGAAAGCTTTATGGAACTTCACAAATTATTTCAAGCACAATACTCCGAGCTTGAGGAAACCATTGATTTGATTGCAGAACGAATTAACAAACTAGGCGCCAATACAATCGGCACTATGAATGAATTTGTCAGTTTGACAAGATTAAAAGAATCTCCTGCAACGTATCCTTCTCAAAAAGACATGATGAAGGAGTTACTGACCGATCATGAAAGAGTTATCATTGAATTGAGAAAAGACATTACAGAGTTGGTAGAAAAGAGCAAAGATGCAGGAACCATTGATTTTCTGACAGGTATCATGGAACAACATGAAAGCACATCCTGGATACTCAGACGCTATCTAAAATAATCCAAATTGCATTTCTGATATTGTTATAAAAGATATTAAATTGTTTTAATTCTATGAAAATGATAATACGT
>CAIQUX010000048.1 GCA_903875055.1 uncultured Bacteroidota bacterium | reverse complement strand
TGAAGAGCTTTTTCCTGCGTAGATTTTTCAGTTAGACTTGAACCCGCCATTCGTTCATATGAGTAACCCTTGTGTCCAAAATGAACTACCTTTTAAATTTCTAAAAAGAATAAAATGTTGATTGAACGAATTTCCATTTTTATGATAGAAATTGCAAAGAAATGATAACAGCAAAAATAAAAGATCATCTAAAAAGCAGAATTGTTTTCTCTAAAAACGACCACAATGGCTTTGATGATACCGCATTGAACTTGCTTCGCACCGTATCAGGTTCTGACAATCCTTCCGTTTTTGAAACATTACAAAGCAATTCAACAGGACTAGCAGATCATGTTGTAATTGAAATGCGAAATCAATTTGGACTGAATGAAATTGAACACGAAAGAGCTCCGGCATGGTATAAGCAATTATTTCATTCATTTCTTACTCCATTTAATGCAGTCCTTTTAACCATCGCCTGCGTTTCATTCGTAATCGATGTGTTTCTTGTCAAACCGGGAGAAGGAGATTATAAAACAGTGGTTGTGGTAGTCACGATGGTCCTGTTAAGTTCCTTGCTTCGATTCTGGCAGGAATTCAACAGCAATCAGGCCGCTGAAAAATTAAAGAGTTTGGTAAAAACAACAGCCACAGTGCTTCGTCAGGAACAAGGAAAGATTGAAATGGACATTAAAGAAATAGTCCCCGGTGATATCATTTTATTGAGTGCCGGCGACATGATTCCAGCTGATTGTCGTGTGTTACATTCAAAAGATTTATTTGTAAGTCAATCCATGCTTACCGGTGAGGCATTACCAGTTGAAAAAAGAGAGTACAAAATGGAGGATGTGAAAGCAAAATCTCCGTTAGAATTAGATAATCTGTGCTTCTTGGGAACCAATGTGATCAGCGGAACAGCCACAGCCATTGCAGTGACAACAGGCAATAGCACGTATTTTGGGTCTATCGGAAAAGCGATCACTGGTCAAAGACCACTTACAAGCTTTGATAAGGGTGTCAGTAAAGTAAGTTGGCTACTGATTCGGTTAATGTTGGTCATGGTTCCGCTGGTATTTTTAATCAACGGCTTCACAAAAGGGAATTGGCTCGAAGCCTTGCTTTTTGGTTTGTCGGTCGCTGTAGGCTTGACGCCTGAAATGCTACCTATGATAGTGACTGCCAACCTTGCAAAAGGGGCTATGAAAATGAGTAAACGGAAAGTCATTGTCAAGCGCCTGAATGCTATCCAAAACATCGGAGCCATGGATATACTGTGTACTGACAAGACAGGTACATTGACACTTGATAAGATCGTGTTGACCCGCCATCTGAATGTGTTGGGCGGTGATGATGATGAAGTGATGAAATGGGCTTTCCTCAACAGTTATTATCAAACCGGTTTGAAAAACTTGTTGGATGTAGCCGTGCTGGAACACAATGAAGAACATCATAGTCATCAGTTAGAAAATGACTATCATAAAATTGATGAAATCCCCTTTGACTTTCAACGAAGAAGGATGAGCGTTATTTTGGAAGAGAAGAATGGGAAACATTTATTGATTTGCAAGGGCGCTGTGGAGGAAATGCTGGAAGTTTGCTCCCATGCGTTTAACCCGGGTGAAGACAGTCAATTGCAGATTGCCAGTGATGAGATTATTCCAATGAATGACGAAATGCGTAAGATCGTATCCGATACTTCCAAATCATTGAACGAAGACGGTTTGAGAGTATTGTTAGTCGCTATCAAAGAATATGATGAACGACCGCTGACGTATTCAATAAAGGATGAAGCGAATTTGGTATTAACAGGGTTCATTGGATTTCTTGATCCACCTAAACCATCAGCAAAACTAGCCATTGAAGGTCTTCAGAAATTGGGCGTCAGTATTAAAGTGCTGACCGGAGATAATGAAATCATCACTAAAAAGATTTGTCGTGAGGTGGGTATCCCCATTCATAATGTGATTTTAGGTAGTGAGTTAGAAAAAATGTCAGATGAAGACATTGTGGCTCAGATCGATGATATTTCCATTATGGCGAAATTAAGTCCGATACAGAAATCACGGATTGTCAGACTCTTGCAAATAAAAGGCCATACCGTAGGATTTATGGGCGACGGCATTAATGATGCACCTGCCTTACGGGATGCAGATGTCGGCATTTCGGTTGATACTGCCGTTGACATCGCCAAGGAAAGTGCTGATATTATCTTACTCGAAAAGGATTTGATGGTCCTTCGTAAGGGAGTTGTGTATGGACGAAGGACATTCGGTAATATCATCAAGTATATTAAGATGACTGCCAGCAGCAATTTTGGCAATATGTTCAGTGTACTGGGAGCCAGTGCTTTACTGCCTTTTCTCCCTATGCTGCCTATTCAGATTCTTGTTCAGAATCTATTATATGATGTTTCTCAAATATCCATTCCGTGGGACACGATGGATGATGAATTCATCGAAAAGCCACAACAGTGGGATGCCAGAGGAACCACTCGTTTTATGATGTTTATAGGTCCGATTAGTTCCATTTTTGATTATGCAATTTTCGGAGTCATGTACTTTTTCTTCAAAGCGACATCACCTGAACAACAAAGTCTGTTTCAATCGGGTTGGTTTGTTGAAGGATTATTATCTCAGACGCTCATTGTTCACATGATACGCACTCGAAAGATTCCGTTCATTCAAAGTTGGGCCACTGCCCCTGTGATAGCATTAACTTCCTTGGTCATGCTGATTGGAATTTTAATTCCGTTTTCTCCATTCGCCCTGGCGTTAAAATTGCATCCCTTGCCGTTAAGTTATTTTCCATTTCTCATACTCATCCTATTCAGCTATTGCCTGCTGACACAGTTCATTAAGAATTGGTATATTAAAAAATACGCCCAATGGCTATAAAAAAGAAAACGATCCGGTGGTTCATTGCCTTTATCCTGTTAATAGTCATCATTATTGTAGCAGATTTGGTTGTTCATAAAACCAATAAAGTACAAGCACCAAACAGTTTAATAAGATTAAAAAAAGAACAGATTAAATAAGAGATCTGTACCCCAACGTAAAACTTATATCCAAAGTAACGGCGAGATTGAGGCCTTGCCTAAATGTGCCGGCATCTCGTGCTTTCAAAATATCATTCTGCTATAAAAGCTACTGTATAGAAATCTTCAGTACAGCACGAGAAGCAGTCGCACAATTCCTACGCCAGTAGATTTGTGTTTTATAATCCAGATGTGGCACAAGTCACAGACCTTGCGCCAGCCGTTGTGCTTAAAATACACCTAGCTCTAGCGGGGGGGTATTCAGTAGAAATATATTTTCATAAGATAGTTTGCAATGTTTATTCTTACTTTTATCTTTTATGAAAAGCAGCATTGAGCAGTTAATACCACAACGGTATTTTACAATTACGTTCTTTTTATTGTGCTGGATCAGTATCTTTTTGATTTACTTTCCTGCCAGACATGCCATGTTGATTGATGATGGAATGATGGGCTTGAATGAAATAAAGACTCATGGTATAAGTGGATATTGGAGTTCGTATCAGGCAACTTGTTTCTATTACGGACAATATGCGTTACTGGCTATGCTTTATTTTTTGTGCGGAGTGAATACAACCTTATGGTTATTATTCTTTTCAATGTTTCATGCATTGAATGCTGTGTTGATTTTTAAGGTAAGTAAAAAAATATACTTCCTTTTTATTGATGAAACACTTTCCACCTATATTTCTCTTTTTGGTTGTTTATTATTTTTACTTTCACCGTATCAGTTTGAAAACATTGTATGGGCTGCTACACCTCATTATGCTGTCAGTTTAATGATACTGCTTATAGGGTTGTATTTCCTGATTGATTATGTGCAAGGAATCAAGACCAATATTAATCCATTCATCTATTTCATCTTTTTTTCTATTTCTATTGCAACATTAGAAATTACATTTCTGTTTCCACTTGTATTTATGGCTCTTTATGTGTATTTGTTTTTGTTACAGAAGACAAGGGTTTCGTTCATTCACTTTTTTAAAACCATCCTGCTTCCTCAAATTATATTGGTTCTAGTATATATTCTGTTGTTACATTATTTTAAAGGTCCTTGGTTGCCTCACGATGTAACGGCTTCCGAACAACTTATCCCTTTTCCGCATTTGATCATATCGTCAGCACAGCATATACTGAAGGTCTTTGCTCAAATTCATTTTCTTGATAACCCTTTACGGATGAATATTTACACCTTGTGTGAACATTGGCAATGGACTTTATTGGCTGAATTAACACTTATTACTTCATGTGCTTATTTTTCATATAAAAGGGAAAAAGAAAATCTGTATCTATTCCTCCTTTTACTTTTCATATCCTCTGTGTTGTATTTTCCGGAGGTACGATTATTCTTTTCTACTTTGTTCAGATACGATCATGGCCGGTACGAATATTTCGGTACTGTGTTTTTGTTTCAGCTATTGGCGTTTCTTCTCTTTACTATAAATCGAATGCTACGAATATTCTTGATGCTTCTTTTTCTGAGTGTCTTTTCTATAAATATTCAAATAGCATTTCACGATAAAAGGGAAGCCGGCTTGTTGTTTAATCATTTTATCAACTCTTATCCCGACACCGGCAAGGGAATGACGTATGTTTTGAATGCGCCCGGCTACTGCAGAGAAACGTTAGTCTTTTGGTATGATACCCGCTTTCCTGTTGCGTATAATGTGATAAAAAACAAACCTATTCAAGACCGCTATAAACAAATAATGAGTTATGTTTCCATGGGAACGAATGATTCATTTGAGGTAAAGAAAGTAGATGAGTATTCGTATCATTTTCAATTGAAAACAAACGGATGCTGGCTGATGAGAGAAGGTCAGGGCGGCTCAGATTATGAAACTGACGATTATATCTGTGATGTGGATGAATGGGGCGCTTACCTTGTTACGTTTAAACACCTGAGTGAAACCGATCATATTTTTTGTTATACCAAAAATGGGTTTGTGAATGTTAAATAACTTGGGTAAAGTACTCTATACCAGCGCGAGAATGAGGCCTTGCCTAAATGTGCTGGCATCTCGTGCTTTCCAAATATCATTCTTTTATGAAAGCTACTGAATAAGAATTTGCAGTACAGCGCGAGAAGCAGTCGATCAATTCCTACGTAAGTGGATTTGTTCTTCATTATCTAAAAGTGGCACAAGTCACAGACATTGCGACAGCCGTTGTGCTTAAAATACATCTTGCTCTAGCGGGGCATCATTTGTGTACAAGAAACATAGAACAATGTTAAATCCGCAGAGCCTCAACGTAAATATACATGTGTTGTATACCATGTACCTTAGCTCTGCGGAAATGTAATATTGAATTCTCAGACTTCAGCATTATACGGTAAACAGCCTTTTACTTCTTAGCTCTTCTTAAGAAAAATAACAAGGAAACTGCCACCACCACATGCATGACATCAAGTGCCACTGCATAAGGAACCGTTACATTTGGAATACCCATGAATGGATTGACAAGAGAAAGAATCAACAAAACAATTGAAACGATACTGAATGTCTTAATTCCGTTTTTACCATATTTCTCAAAAGGGAAAAAGACACAGGCACCGACAAGTGAAGGCATGATACTTGCTATGACAATAGCCATGGCTGTCAAAGGCTGATTTGGCTTCACCATGATACTATCGGTGAATATACCTGCTGAATGAAAAATAAAAAATAAGATAACATTGATGACAGTGGCTACCCCTGCAGAAATAACTCCGGCAAGAATGATTTGTTTGAAATTTAATGTAGTGTTCATTTATTGTTTATTTAATTGATTTTAAAGTGTTTGTTTGGAACTTAATTAATTTAAGGCCGGATAATCTGTATACCCTATTTCATTACCCCCATACATGGTTGCACGGTCAGGCTGATTAAGTTCGGCATTCAATTCAAAACGTTTTGGCAAATCAGGGTTGGCCAAAAACAGGGATCCATATGAAATGAGGTTAGCAATACCCTTTTCCAGTTCCAAACCACCTGATTCACGTGTATACCCGCCATTGGCAATAAGTACATGTTTCGTCAAAGGACCAAAAGTCCCTATCACATCTCTTGGATATTGAGGCAGATTATCTGTAGGGAAGACTGCATTCATAAGATGTACATAGGCTAAAGGCATCTTATTCAATTCTTCAATCAAATATGTATACAGTGCAGTTGGATTACTATCAATGATACTGTTGTAAGGGATGCTTGGAGAAAGTTTAATGGCCACTTTGTCTTCACCTATGGCATCAATCATGGTTTGCATGACTTCCAATACAAAACGACTTCTGTTTTCAATACTTCCGCCATATTCATCCTGACGTTGATTTGAACTTTCAACAAGGAATTGGTTGGGCAGATAACCAAACGCGGCATGCAGTTCCACCCCGTCAAAACCGGCCTCTATCGAATTGATGGCCGCTTGTCTGTATTCTTTCACAATTTGTGTTATTTCAACGGTTTCCAACGCTCTTGGCGTTTCATATTCCTTAGGACCTTGCGAAGTGAAATGTTGTTGTCCCTGAATAGAAATAGCAGAAGGAGCTACTGGCAACATTCCTCCCTTATCAATCGAGTGACCAACCCTGCCGGTATGCCACAATTGAGCAAATATCTTTCCTCCTTTTTCATGAACCGCTTCGGTTACTTTTTTCCATGCATCAATTTGGGCCTGCGTATAAATACCCGGCGTAAACGGACTACCCTGTGCTTGTTTAGAAATATTGACGGCTTCTGAAATGATTAATCCTGCACTGTTCCGTTGGACATAGTACAAAACAGTTGATTCGTTAACGACTCCGTTCACATCAGCACGGCTTCTTGTCATAGGAGCCATCGCCATGCTGTTTTGCAAAGCCATTTGCCCGATTTTTGTTTCTTTTAATAGTTTCATTTTTTTATGTTTAGTTTGAATTAAAATTATTTCCTTGTTCATTTTTTACCACAATAGTTATACATACAACTATTATAGTAAAAAAATATTATTCTTCCCTGAGTTTATCCAATAATGCATTCAGATGAAAAGCTTCGGAAGTGCTTAGGGCATTATAATGGCGATTATTACTTTTCAATACCTTGTCAATTTCATCCAACAGCGCAAGCCCGGATTCTGTTATATTGATCTGGTATTCCCTTTTATCACTATCAGACTGCAGGACCTGAATAAATTTCTTTTCGACAAGCTTCTTTACAATCAACGTAACATTCGAATTTGGGGCTATCATTCGTGATAAGATGTCCTTCTGACACATCCTATTCGGATGCCCCCCTTTCAAAATTCTTAATACATTGAATTGCTCATGAGTCACATTAAAGGGTTTCAAATAAGCAGATATCTTATTGTATAACCAATTAGCGGTGAACAGCACATTCAAATTGGCTTTGATATGCTCATTCGCAAATTTTGATTGCTTTATTTCCTGTTCTAATGATGCCATGAAGTAAAATTACAAGGCAAAAGTAATCATTTTAGTTATACATACAACTACTTTTTTCATTATTTTTTATCAGATTCTATTACTTTCCTCTTTTAAATAAATGTAATCACATGATTTGGACTCTCCTTACAATCTCAGCTAACGTATGCGATAGATTCAATTTTCACCTCTAACACAGAATCTTGCTGACTTAAAATGCAGAACCTCCTTGTACTCAAATGAAGATAATAACCTATTTACAAGGACAATGCTATTTCGTAGCTTACTTCAGCTCTTATATTAAATGATTAAATCTTTTTTAGGCACAGGTTGCAAACCTGCAGCCAGCATAATTGATTATTTGATTCTTAAACCAGTGGGGGCCTAAATTCTGTTTATACATTCTACTTGACTCAATAGTAAAACCTCATAACACCCACTTTTTTTAAAAAAGTAAGGTTAGAAAATGAAAAAGCAACCTTAGAAAAGGAAAAAATAACGAGAAAATGAAAAAAAGTATCGTTCGTTTTTTAAAAAGTAAGATTAGAAAAATGAATAAGTAACATTAGTTTTTTATAAAGTAACGTTAGAAAATGAAAAAGTAAGATTAGAAAATGAAAAAGTAACGTTAGTTTGAAGCAAAGACACGTGTCTTTGTCATAAAAACACGTGTCTTTAAAGCAGGAATACGTATATTTTCTCTCTTTAAGAATAAAAAATGCTCAGGAAAGTCCTAATTGAACTTGAAATTATACGTGATACTCGGTAGTATCGGGAAGATAGAAACTTGCTTGACGGTCAAATCAACGCCGGTGCCGATATTGCCGTTCATGTCAAGATACACCAGATAAGGATTCTGACGGCTATAGACATTATAGATCGAAAAGGTCCAGCTGCTCTTCCATTTTTTAGTACTGAAAGGCTTGGGTGTATAAATAGCGGCTATATCTAAACGATGATAAGGCGGCAGGGTGTAATTGTTGAGTTTGTCGTAGTTCTGCAACAGGGTATTATCAATCGTATATAATTCAGTAGGCAACGAAATACGATTGCCCGAACCGAATACGAAGACCATGGAGGCCGTCCATTTCTTATTGATCTCATAGGTATTGGTAAAGGAGATATTATGTCGCTGATCGTATTTGGCCAGATAACGTTCACCCAGATTTAAATCCTTGAAATTTCTGTAGGTCCATGCCAGGGTATATGATAACCAGCCAGTCCACTTTCCTTTGGTCTTGTTAATGAAAAACTCCGCACCATAGGCATAACCGTTTCCAAACACAAAATCATAATCCACATCACGGAGAGAGGATGGCGTATAGCCTTCGCGATATTCGACCAGATTATGCATGTTCTTGTAATAGAGCTCCACAGAGGTCTCTACTTTGTTTTCGAAGAAGTTCTTGAAATAACCCACACTGTATTGCCAGGCCATTTGTGGTTTTACAAAATAGGTACTTGGGCTCCAGATATCGGTCGGCAAGGTGGACCCGTTATTGGTAACCAGATGAAGATACTGATACGTCTTGGCCACGCTGGCTTTGATGGAAGATGTTTCATCGATACTGAAACGAAGGTTTAATCGTGGCTCGAATCCGCCATAGGATTTGGCTACTTTACCCGGACCATAATAAGTGCTGTCGGTCTTGTTGTCATTCGCATCAAACGTATATCGGGTATAAGGTCCGACTTGCATGAATCTTGTATAACGCACACCTGCATTGACCTTGATACGGCTACCCAAATCGAATTCATCAAGGGCATAAAGACCGATTTCGTGGGCATACTTGCGGAATGACTGATTAGGTTTAAGTTCTATACTGTCTACCTTACCGGAAACAGTACTTGGCGTAAAGGCATGATAGGTATAAGCTCCGCCGAATTTGAAATTGTGGTTGAACTTGCTGTAATAGTCGATATCAAACTTGCCGCTCCAGTCGCGTATACCTGAGAAGAGTTTGATATTGAAATCCTGCTGCTTGCCGTTGAAAGCAAAATTGTAATCGTTATACATGAGGGTGGTATTCATGAACAACTTATTAGTAAATTCATGATTCCAGCGCAAGGTGGCCGTCTTGTTGCCCCAGGGCACATTCACATTGAAGGTGCGTTCCTTGTTGGCAAACGTAAACACATCCTTTCCGAAATAACCGCTGAGATACAGGCGGTCATTCTTCGATATCATATAGTTCATCTTGGCATTGAGGTCATAGAAGTAATAACCCGAACCGGCCATACTACTCGATTTTTTTACAAAGGGTTTGATGAGGGCATCGATATAAGTACGTCGGGCACTGATCATGAAGGAGGCTTTATCTTTCAGAATGGGACCTTGAATGGATAGTCGTGATGCAATAAGACCTATCCCCCCTTCGACCTGATATTTTTTATTATTCCCTTCTTTCATGGAGATATCGACAACCGATGAAAGTCGCCCACCATAATTGGCAGGGGCGGCACCTTTGATTAAAGTCACATTCTTGATGGCATCACCATTAAACACCGAAAAGAAACCAAACAGATGTCCGGTATTATAGACTACGGCATCATCCAACAGAATCAGGTTCTGATCGGGACCACCGCCCCGCACATAGAAACCACTTTGTCCTTCCCCTGCTGAACTCACACCCGGAAGAAGCTGTAAGGATTTTAATACATCCACTTCGCCCATGATGACAGGCAGCTTTTTTACATTTTCCATCGACAACTGATGCATACCCATATCAGTGCTTTTCACATTCTCATCTTTTCGTTTGTCCTTAATGACCACTTCTTTCTTTTCAATTTTCTTTGGCATCAGATCCACATCTATTTTCTTGTTTTCTGTCGCCACCACGGTGATGAGTTGTGTTTCATAACCCAGATAGCTTGCCTTTAAAGTGTACGTGCCTTTAGCAACCGAAATGGAATAAAAGCCATAGTTATTGGAGTTGACACCCCGTTTTAATTCAAGCAATCCGATGGACGCCATAGGCAGATTTTCGCCGCTGCTGCCATCACGTATATGCCCGCTGATAGTGACTTTGTCGGCTTGCGCTGCAAGGGGCAGGGAAAGAGAGATTTGAAGGAACAAGACAAGTGTAGTGATGATAACTGGTCGCATAAGAAAAATAAAGCCGCAAGGTAAGGGATTCATGCAAAACTATTTCAGGTTAAGGAAAGGGTATTCATCATTAATCTACTCATCCTCCATCACCATGGTATCGGCTTTGCCTTTATAGGTGAGTCCGAAAATGATACCGAACGCGAATCCTCCGATATGTGCCCAATAAGCCACACCGCTTGTATCAGACGTAACGGCACCTAATGTACCGACACCTGATAGTAACTGATTGATGATCCAGAAGCCAAGAAAGAAAACGGCAGGCACCCTGAAGGTGGTCAGGAAGATCAGGAACAAAACCTTGATCCTTGATTTTGGAAACATGATGATATAAGCACCCAGACAAGCGGCAATAGCACCCGAGGCACCAACACATGGCATATCACTGTGTGCATTCAGAAAGGCATGAGTGAGAGCAGCGGCCACACCCCCACCCAGATAAAACAAGACAAACTTAAATGAACCGATGGTGGATTCAATATTGTCTGCAAAGATCCAGAGAAACATCATATTGCCGATCAGATGCATCCAGCCCCCATGAAGGAACATACTGGTAAACAAGGTTTCCAAACGGAACCCGTTGGTAATATATGCCGGAATACTGCCATACTGATATACAAAAGCTTCTTGCAATTGGGGCGGCATCGAGACCTGATACAGGAAGACTACTATGTTTGCGGCAATGAAGAGATACGTAAAAAATGGAAAGGAGCCTTTTTCAATATTTGTATCTCCGATAGGAATGAACATGGATTTTTAGTTTAGGACATTACGATTCCTTATTTCCTAAGATAATGAAGGGTACTATCGATATTCAATGTTTCGAAAAACGTATTTTGCAGGATGTGATCTTTATTATACATCATCATCTGAGGTATTCCTTTCGACATGAATATCTTGGAACTGAGATCCATATCGGTGGCACCGAGGATGACTGAATGACTTTCTTTCACCCCACTAACAGCGATAAAGTTCTTTACCTCGTCAATCAAGTTCATCCCTGTTATAAAAACAATCGTGATGCCTTTGAACAGATCGATATGTGCTTGTATGGTAGTGGCTACCTTTTGACAATGATCGCACATCGGATTGAACAGCACTAACATCAACGGTTGATCTTTTGGCAGATCATTCTCGGTAATCATAGCGCCTGCCGGTGTCGTAACCTTTAATGGAACAAGGGCTGATCCCGGAACCGCAAAGGGCTGTTTGCTGGGGTCTAGCAATTTTACCTGTGCCTGATGTGAAGCGGCTTCTTGCTCTTTGGCTATACGCACTTCCTCTTCCATACGTTTCGTACTTTTCTTTTCTTGTGCATGGCTTAAAAAGAAGAATGAAAGACTCAACAATAATAAAGCACATTTTTTTCTTGTCATATAGTTGAAAGTTTTGCTTGTAAGATGGCATCTGCCACTATGATATTGGCATATGCTTCAACGATCGGCACTGCCCGGGGCACAGCACATACATCATGTCGACCACCGATGTTCAATGAAACAGATTGTCCTTTCGTATCGATGGTCTGTTGTGTTTTACGGATACTTGAAATAGGCTTAAAGGCCACATGGAAAAAGATATCCATGCCGTTGCTGATACCACCTTGAATGCCACCGCTGAAATTAGTTTGAGTAGATATGTTCCCGTCTGTCATTTCAAATATATCATTGTATTCACTTCCTTTCATGGCACTGGCATCAAATCCATAACCGTATTCAAATCCTTTGACACTATTGATCGATAACATCGCATGACCTAGTTGGGCATGTAGTTTTGAAAAGATGGGTTCACCCAATCCTACAGGTACGTTTTTCACCACACAAGTGATGACACCTCCGAGCGTATCGCCTTCTGTCTGCACTTCATCGATGAGGATTTTCATCCGACGAGCGGTATTCTCATCAGGACAGCGAAGTTCATTGCCATCAATGTGAAGAAGGTCCAGGTGTTGATACTCATTCCGATTCATTAAAGCCACTGATCCGATTTGTGATACGAAAGCGGTCGTTTGTATAGCAGTCTTTTGCTGAAGTAATTGATACGCGATGTCACCGGCAGCAACCAAAGGTGCGGTAATACGAACTGAACTTCGACCTCCTCCCCTATGATCGCGGGTACCATATTTAGCCGCATAGGTATAATCGGCATGATTGGGACGATATATATCTTTAAGTTGATCATAATCCTCTGACTTCAGGTCTTTGTTTTTAATGAGAATACAGATTGGCGTTCCAGTAGTTTTATTTTCAAACACACCTGAGATGATGTCGATGATATCTTCTTCCTTACGGGCTGTGGCAAATACCGACTGATTTGCTTTGCGCCGATTGACTTGTTTTTGTATCTGATCCTGATCGAGTAATAGTCCCGCAGGACAGCCGTCAATCACACATCCGACATGACTACCATGCGATTCGCCAAAGGAGGTCACACTAAACAACTGCCCGATCGTATTCATTTGTTCAAATATCAAACAAATTATTCATTCGACTATACTTATCCTTAAAATTTTTAACGGTAAATTTCATTCAATGGAAGCTTAGTCTGAGACAACGAAATTTGACTGATTTATACTATTAGAGCCTTTATCGAAACTAGTCCTTACGGCTGGCTTCAGCGTCCATCATCCTCTTATTTTTTGCCTCCCGTAAAAACTCGGACGCAAAAATAAAATCATTGAGGTTGGGATTTTTACTGAAGATGATATCTTCCTTACTGCCTTCCCATTCCTTATGTCCGTTGAAGAGGAATACGATATGATCCCCACTCTCCATGACGGTATTCATGTCGTGGGTATTGATCACAGTGGTCATGTTATACTCCTGAGTTATTTCAATGATCAGTTTATCGATGACGAGCGAAGTCATAGGATCTAGACCAGAATTAGGTTCATCACAGAACAAGTATTTTGGATTGAGTACAATCGCTCTCGCGAGAGCCACCCTTTTTTTCATACCACCACTTAATTCAGCCGGGAATTTTTTATTGGTCTCCTTCAGATTGACACGATCAAGTACTTCATTGACTCGTTGCCTTTTTTCGTTCAGGGTTTGATTGGTAAACATATCCAGCGGAAACATTACATTCTGTTCAACCGTCATGCTATCGAAAAGGGCCGAACCCTGAAATAGCATACCAATTTGAGTACGGAGTTCCTTGCGGTCTTTGGGGTCCATGTTCACAAAATCAGCGCCTTCATACGCTATTTCACCTGCATCAGGATTAATTAATCCGACAAGGCATTTCATGAGTACGGTCTTACCACTTCCGCTGGCACCGATGATAAGATTCACCTTCCCACTTTCCATTTCCCAGGATACATCTTCCAGCACTGTTTTAGCACCAAAGGATTTATTGATATGTTTCAGCTCGATCATTTATTGAATTCAGTTGTACAATTAATTAGAAGTATTCAAAATCAACAGGGCTTTTTCAAGAGGTTTATCCGTTATCATTTTTTTGTTTCATTTAAATTTTCAGCCATATTTGGTTTCATTGGCATCACTACTTCGGGTTCTCAAATACTGCGCACTCTTATTCGTATTATCCATTCGTGTTTCGATTACAGTAACAAGGCCGCCAGTCCATAATCGGCACATAATATGAGTACGCAACTAACAACCACCGAAGTGGTGGAAGCCCGGCCAATTTCTAGTGCCCCGCCTTTGACATAATAACCGAAGTAAGCCGAAATACTGGAAATGATAAAAGCGAATGTAAATGACTTGATCAGTCCGAAAGTCAGGTTAAAAACATTAAATTCTCTCATCAATCCCTGTGTAAACTGTTGTTCTGAAAGGATACCCGTCAGTGTTCCGGCCAGATATCCACCCCAGATACTCAAAAACATGGAAATCACGATAAGGCAAGGAATCACAATCAATGAAGCAATAATCTTAGGGAGAATCAAATAGATTTTGGTATTGATGCCCATGATTTCAAGGGCGTCGATTTGCTCGCTGACGCGCATATTACCCAGTTCAGAAGCGATTTTAGATCCGACCACTCCGGCCAAAACAATACAAACCACCGTTGGCGACAATTCAAGAAAGGTGCTGTCACGTATAATCTGCGCGATCACATATTTCTGAACCAACGGACTGATAAGCTGATAAGCTGTTTGAACCGTAGTAACCGCTCCAAGAAAAAGGGAAATAATCACAACAATTCCCATGGACCCTATCCCTATCTCATAACATTGATGAATGAATTCTTTCCAATAAACACGGGCGTTTTCAGGCTTGGTGAACATGCCACCCAACATCAGCAGATATTTACCGAAATGTTCTAGTACTTTTATCATGAAGGAGTCAAAAATAAGCTATCCTCCCCTTTGAAGTGCGTAATTCAGCAAATAAATCGGAGAAAATGAAGAAATTTGATTTGAGAAATAGAATATTATGCTTTACTTTCGCACACTTATTTATTTAACCACCTAAAATAATTTCTATTATTTATGTCAGTAAAGATCAGACTTCAGCGTCATGGCGCCAAACAACGCCCGTTTTATTTCATCGTGGTAGCTAATTCAGCTGCTCCTCGTGATGGAAAATTCATTGAAAAATTAGGAACTTACAATCCATTGACTGTTCCGGCAACTATTCAGATCAACCGCGAACGTGCGTTGCATTGGTTAAGCCGCGGAGCAGAACCTACACACACTGCTAACCGAATCTTATCCTTCAAAGGAGTAAAATTCATGAAGCACTTGTTACGTGGTGTAAAACTTGGTCTGTTTGATGAGGCAACTGCCATGCAGAAATTTGAAACATGGAATGCTTCTCATGAAGTATTGGTTTCAGATCGTCAGGATACTCATAAGAAAGCGAAAGCATCTTCAAGAATTCAACCTACCATTAAGAAAGTTGAAGTTGTAGTACCGGTTGCGGAAGCGCCTGCTGCTGTTGAAACACCAGAAGTTGAAGCTACTCCTGAGGTTGAAGCACCGGTTGCAGAAGCACCAACTACTGAAACAGAAGCTCCAGCTGCCGAATAGTATATTAAATCTTATTCAATACTAAAAAAATCCCGTTCAAATGAACGGGATTTTTTATTCATCAAAAACAACTCTTAATTTACATTGATAGTTTTCACCTTGGCGTCATGTACAGTTTCTTCAACTTTCGGTACATGAACAATCAGCAATCCGTTCTCATAAGAAGCTGTAATTTCATCTGATTTCAAGTTTTCATTCAATGTGAATGAACGTTTGAACGACTTGATGGCAAATTCCTTCCTGATAAACTTTTCAGTTTCTTCAGTGTTCTCTTCGCTCTTTTCGTAAGAAATTGTCAACTGCTGATCTTCAAGGGCAATTTTAAAATCTGCTTTGTTCAATCCCGGAGCCATCAAAGTGATGTCATATCCGTTTTCCTTCTCTGTGATATTGACGGCAGGACGATTACTGTTTACAAATGAAGATTGAAAATCTTCGCTCATCAATTTGTCCATGGCATTTAAAAATCCTGGAACATAATTCGGTGTTTTTACTCTGAAGTGTGTCATACTATTTTTTTTATTTGTTTGAAGTCATTTAATCAAACTGTATACCATCTGAAATTATGCGCCTTATTGTCACTAAAAATAAAAATATAGCGCCATTATTTCCGAATCATGTAATAAAAACTGAAATATTGCCATTTGAAATCTCTTCAATAGTTGAAATTATGTAATCGAAAAACACCACAGAATAAAAAAACCGGAGAATAAACTCCGGTCTTACTACTATAAAATTTGAACGCCATCCATTATCGTTGAAAAGCAAATCGCTCTTTTACCAATTCATTGCTCATTAAAAAGGAACATCGCCGGTATCGTCAAAAGAAGGTTTATTGAATTCGTTAGTATCATCAATATTGAATTCATTCGCTTTAGATGAACGTCTCTCAAAGCCTTCCTGTATCGATAACTTAGGACCTTCACCGAATTCAGTTCGGATACCTGCCTTAGGGTCCTGCATATGCGGAGGGAGAATAGCAAAATCATTTGAATCTGGCATGTCTTCGAATTTCTGATAATCAAGATTGGCTTTGACTTTCACGATATCCGTTTTACCATTCCTGTGTTTAGCAATGTTAATCCAGGTCTCTCCGGGAATTACATCGCCTTCCGGATTTTTTTCTAATCCGTAATAATCAGGACGATACAGGAACATGACCATATCGGCATCCTGTTCGATAGCACCCGATTCACGAAGATCACTCAACATCGGCATCTTGGATTCCTTACGGGTTTCAACCCCACGATTTAACTGTGACAAAGCAATGATAGGTATTTCCAATTCCTTGGCTAATCCCTTCAGATCTCGCGAAATTTTCGAAATCTCCTGTTCACGGTTTCCGCCATTGGCGGTAGATCCTTGCATCAACTGAAGGTAATCGATGATGACCATGCCGATATTATGTTTCTGTTTTAGTCGTCGACATTTGGCACGCAATTCAAAAATATTCAAGGCTGCCTGATCATCGATAAAGATATTGGCCGATGCCAGCTTAGTCATACGCTGATGTATCTGCACCACCTCATGATCGGCTAATTGCCCCTTGGTGATTTTACTCAACGGCACTTCAGTAACTGCCGATAGCATACGTTTTACTAATTGTCCCGCACTCATCTCCAACGAGAAGAAGGCAACACCAGTCGGT
>CAIQUX010000047.1 GCA_903875055.1 uncultured Bacteroidota bacterium | reverse complement strand
TCAATTTATGCTTACAACCATCATTTACATTGTCATCTGTCTAGTCTTCATCGGCTTCTTTTCGGGTATTGAGATTGCCTTTGTTTCTGCCAGCAAATTGAACATTGAACTTAAACGAAAACAAGGTTCATATGCCGGCAAGATACTTTCCCGATTTATGGAGACACCTGCTACCTTTATTGGTACCAGCTTAGTAGGTATCAATATCGGTCTGGTTGTATATGGATTATTGATGACTGAACTCACTGATGGTTTTTTCGATATGATCAGTTTACAGAATGAATACCTTCGTCTGCTGATTGATACCTTTATTGCAACAATCGTAGTGTTGGTATTAGCCGAGTTTATCCCTAAGGCTATCTTTCGTGCCAAACCCGAAGCCACACTGACCATACTCACCATACCGATCCAGTTTTTTTATTACCTGCTTTATCCAATTGCTAAATTCTTTGTACGGATCTCAGAATTCATCTTGAAATATCTTTTTAATGTACGGATCTCAGAAAACAAACAAGTGTATTCACGGATTGACTTGGAGCAATTTGTCAAACAGATGCGTACAGGTCAGGACAGGGAAGAAGAAGATGTGAATACAGAACTTTTTGAAAATGCCCTGAATCTGTCACAAGTCAGAATACGTGAATGCCTGATTCCGAGAAATGAAATCGAGGCGGTGAATATCAATACGCCGATTGAAGAAGTCAATCAGTTGTTTCTGGACAGCAAGCTTTCGAAAATCATAGTGTATGAAGATTCAATCGATAATGTGATCGGGTATCTTCATCATCTCGATTTTTTAAAAAGTCCAACGGAACTACGGTCCATTCTGCATAAAATTCCTACTGTGCCGGAAACGATGAGTGCCGTAGATCTTCTCAACCAGTTTACAAAAGAACGAAAGAGTATCGCCTGGGTGATTGATGAATTTGGCGGTACGGCGGGTATCGTCACCATGGAAGACATCCTTGAAGAGATTTTTGGTGAAATACACGACGAATATGATGTAGAAGAATATGTCGAGAACCAGATTTCAGCCACAGAATATATTTTCTCAGGACGGCTTGAGATTGATTACCTGAATCAGAAATATAATCTGAATCTTCCTGAAGATGATGCCGAAACCCTGTCGGGCTATATCATAGAAAATCACGAATCGATACCCAAGCAAAAGGAAAAGATCATTATCGGCGATTATGAATTTGATATGTTGCTGGCCTCCGAAACCCGTATCGATATGGTGAAGATGAAATCACTGAGTGGTGGAACAAGGCGAAAGTAATTTCAGAATGAGCTCGCTTCTACAACAACTTTTCAAAGCCGAAGAGCATTAAAATAAAGAACCATGAAGGCAATGATATTGGCAGCAGGCTTAGGCACAAGGCTGAAACCTTTTACAGATCATCATCCAAAAGCATTGGCGCTTGTCAATAACAAGACCATCCTTCAACGAAATATAGCATATCTCAAATCGTTCGGTGTCACTGATATCATCGTGAATGTGCATCATTTTGCCGATCAGATTCTGACGCATTTAGAAGCAAATAAAAACTTCGGTGTCAATGTATCCATTTCAGATGAAAGTCACGAGGTGCTTGAGACCGGAGGCGGATTGAAAAAAGCAGCCTGGTTTTTTAATGATGGAAATCCTTTTATCCTGATGAATGTCGACATTCTCACCAATATGGACCTTGGTGCAATGATGCGACAACACCTTGAAAAGAAACCCCTGGCAACATTAGCCGTCAGCAGACGGGAAAGCTCTCGTTGTTTCTTATTTAATACTCAAGATGAATTATGCGGATGGCGGAACAAACTGACCGGAGAAGAGAAGATAAGTCGTCGTGAAGAACCCTTGTGTCCGGGCTCGTTCAGCGGCATACACATCATAGATCCGGCTATTTTTTCAATGATCAATCAGGAAGGAAAATTCTCTATGGTCGATGTCTATCTTGATCTGGCTAAAACACAACGTATTCTCGCTTTTGACCATACAGGAAGTCAATTGATGGATGTGGGTAAACCTGAAAGTATCATAGAAGCAGAAAAGTTATTTATCTGACGATGGTGATTTTGGTTACCCCCGGTTTCACTAATTTGGCCAGTTCTTCCACATCAGCATTCTTGAGGGAAACACAGCCGTCGGTCCAATTATGTTTCATTTCAATCACATTATCGCCGTAAGGCCAGATGCCGTGTATTCCTACCAGTCCGCCAATGGTAGCGCATTTTGGTATCACACCCTTACGTTTATTTTCCTCAAAAAGCCTTCGTGACTCATCATTCGGATAATCGAGTAATAAGAATTTATCCCATTTCAAATGATCCTTGCACGACTGTATCGTGAATGTGCCTTCGGGGGTGCGGCGATCTCCTTCACAAAGTTTCTGATCGAGATGATTGGGTCCAAAGACACATTTATACGCAGTCAGCAACCTGCCTCTGTAGTATACCTGTAATCTATTTTTTGCTTTCATCACTTTCAGAAAAACAGAATCGGTATTGATCGTGTCGACATTGAATTTTGTGTTCAGCGTTGATGGAATGATGATAGTGGTGGTGGTCACTTTACTGCCATCTTTGGAAACAGATGATTCAACCTTGTTTCCTTTACTGTCATACATCACCACATTCGAATTCTTTTTAGCCAATGCCAGTTTTTCATCATGGGCTTTCTTATCCGCCATTTCTTTCAGATAACGGTTATAGGCTAGCTGCTTGTTTTTTAATGAATCCGACTGACGCGATTGCGCATATGATGCATCCACACAAAAGGCGCATTGCAACAAGACAAGGATTAGATGGAGTATATTCCGGTTCATTTTCTGAAGGACGAATTTACAACGACTTCCTGTATTAAAAAGCATAAAGTATACCGGGTCACAAAGCGGTCACCACAGAACAGAAATCATGATAGTTAAGTCACTGCTGTCAGGTATTTTTTTGAAAACTCCCATAATACGATACCTGCACTCACTGAAATATTCAACGAATGCTTACTGCCAAGTTGCGGAATCTCAATGACTCCATCAGAAATCGCAATGACTTCATTATGAACACCATTGACTTCATTCCCAAATACAAGCGCATATTTCGTACCGGGTTCAATTTGCAGTTCATTCAACATAGTACTCCCATGTACCTGTTCCACACTGAATACATGATAGCCTTTTTGTTTTAACTCTTCAACGGCCTGCAGTGTTGTACCAAAGTGTTTCCAGGCAACCGTTTCGGTGGCGCCAAGTGCGGTCTTTTGAATATCGCGATGGGGTGGCGTGGGTGTGTATCCGCATAAACAGATTTCGGATACTAGAAAACTATCGGCCGTACGAAATACCGAGCCGACATTATTCATACTCCGAACATCATCGAGGACCACAACGACAGGAATCTTTTCGGACTGTTTAAATTCATCCACTGACTTCCGTTCAAGTTCGGGCATTGATTTCTTTTGCGACATGAGGCAAATATAATTTTTAATGGGCGATCTGATTCCAGCGACAATGAATATTCCTAAAACAGACTAGCATTCCGGCAAACTCAGCGGAATATTCACCGCCAAACCGCCATCGCTGGTTTCTTTGTATTTATGATTCATATCCTGGGCGGTCTGCCACATGGTTTTGATAACGGCATCAAGGCTCACGATCGCATTATATGGATTTCCCTGCAAGGCCAATTGAGCAGCTGTGATTGCTTTGATAGCGCCCATGGTATTTCGTTCTATGCAAGGTATTTGCACCAGTCCGCCAACCGGATCACACGTCAATCCCAAATGATGTTCCATCGCGATTTCCGCTGCCATGATCACCTGATTGGTCGTACCTGCAAGTCCTTCACACAACGCCGCTGCTGCCATCGAACTGCTTACACCGATCTCGGCCTGACAGCCGCCCATCGCTGCTGAAATGGTCGATCCTTTTTTATAGATACTTCCGATTTCCGAAGCACATAACATAAAGCGAATGATTTTTTCTTCATCGAATGTCACGTCATTGCCATGGCAAAAAATCATGTAGTAATGTAATACGGCCGGTATCACACCTGCGGCACCATTCGTGGGCGCTGTCACCACCCGGCTAAACGAAGCGTTTTCTTCATTAACCGCTAACGCGAAACAACTCACCCAATCAAGGATATATTGAAACTGCATGCCGCCTTGCCTGATACAAGCCACCCATTCATCATAGTTCGAATAGGTCTTTCCGGCCAATAGTTTCTTATTCAGGGCTGCTGCTCGTCGCACCACATTCAAACCTCCGGGTAACTCGCCCTCAGTATGCACACCTTTGTAAACACATTCGCGCATCACTTGCCATATCTTCAGGATGATTTCCTTCGTTTCACTTTCACTGCGCCAGGCATGCTCGTTTTCCATGACAATTTCAGGAATGGTGAGGCCGGTCTTGATACACCAATGCAAAAGATCGGCAGACGTGTTGATCGGGAAAGGAAGATCGACCGATGTTGTCTTTAAGTTCGATTCGCCCTCCTTGACTACGAAACCTCCTCCAACAGAATAGTAGGTATGAGCCAGCTGTTCACCTGTCTTGAGAGTTGCTAAAAAAGTGAGTGCGTTAGGATGAAACGGCAGACTTTCATCCATCAGAAAATCAATATCTTCTTCGATGATAAAATCAATTTCATGTCGGCCGGCCAATACCATCTTACGCATGGTACGGATATCATTGATTCGTGGCTGTATCTGATATACATCGAAAGTTACAGGGTCCTCACCGCAAAGACCTAAGATGACGGCGATATCGGTACCATGTCCGCGACCGGTTTTAGCCAATGAGCCATAAAGTAATACGCTGACAGCCGAAACGCTATCTAGTTGATTCTTCTCTCTCAATGTATCAAGAAACTGCAACGCTGCCCGCCATGGACCTAGCGTATGTGAACTGCTGGGACCGACGCCGATTTTAAAGATGTCTAAGACTGAAATGGATTCGTGTTGCAAGGAAGAAGATTTACGTAGCGAATATAGACTAATTTAAGAATCCGGTGCTTATACGTTACTGGGTCGAATGCTTATCGCTTAGCGGGCAAACAACATTTTGTAATTGACCTTCACTTTGCCCTTGCTGATATCGTCGAGTTTGCCTTTCAGCAAACGTCGTTTCAACGGCTTGAGGTGATCGATGAAGAGTTTGCCTTCGATATGATCATATTCATGTAAGATGATACGTGCCGTGATACCATGAAAGATTCGTGTATGGTGCTCAAAATTCTCATCCTGATATTTTAGCTTGACACGTTCATGGCGGTAAACATCTTCCCGTATCTTAGGAATACTGAGGCAGCCTTCATTGTATTTCCATTCCTCACCGTCGAGTTCCACGATAGTCGGATTAATGAAAACCTGTTTGATAGGTTTCTCGTCTTTGTATTCATCCTTATCTTCCTCATCGGCTCCTTCAACGATCTGCACGCTATCGACCAGAAACAGACGGATCGAATGATTGATTTGTGGTGCAGCCAAACCAACTCCGTTTGATTTGTACAAAGTCTCCCACATATTAACGATCAACTCATCAAGATTGGGGTATTCTTTCGTGATTGGAACACCTACCTTACGCAGGATTGGATTTCCGTAAGCAACAACAGGTAATATCATGAGCGCAAATATAAAGTAGGAATCAGAAGTTTGTCGTAAGTTAAAGGTTAAAAAACAGGCTCATATTTTTAGACCTGTTCCCTTAACCTAAACAGCACTCATGTATCCCTGCAAGAGTATCGTTGCGCTAATCTCATCTACGAGAGCCTTATCTTGTCTGTCCTTCTTTTTTAGTCCACTGTCTATCATCGTCTGAAATGCCATCTTGGATGTAAATCGTTCATCCAATGTCTTGATAGGCATCTCGGGAAAGGTCTTCTGAAAAAGAAGGATAAATTTTTCAACCAAAGGAGTGGCATGCGTATCGTCGTTACGCAGTGATTTTGGCATGCCAATCAACACCAATTCCACCTCGTTCTCATGAAAATATTTATTCAAAAACGGAATCAATGAAGGCGTTTCAACCGTGGTCAATCCACTGGCTATCAGTTGCAACGGATCGCTCACGGCAATACCGGTCCGTTTTTTTCCATAATCAATAGCAAGAAGTCGGGCCATGAAGAATTTGGTTGGTGTTTGAGAAATGATGATTGTTTTAAGCCAATAAACCGATGATGACGAATGTGGCAAACAGTACACTGGCAATACCATTGGTCGTACCGAAGGCCAAGTTCACTCGACTGATATCATCGGGCTTTACAAGCGTATGCTGATAAATGAGCAATCCGATAAAGATACCCGCACCGATGATATACCAAATGGAAGTCAGGTAGGCAAATCCTATGTAAACGACCAGCAGCGCTGTAATCATATGCAGCAAATTTGAAACCATCATCGCGTTCTTTCGGCCAAGCAATACAGGAATTGATTTCAATTGATGCTCCCTGTCAAAGTCTTCATCCTGTAAGGCATACAAGATATCAAAACCTGATACCCAGGTGAATACGGCAAATGAAAAGAATAATGGAAGCGGATGAAATTGCCCGGTAACCGCGAGATAGGCTCCTATAGGCGCTAATGATAATCCTACACCAAGAACAAGATGACAAAGCGGGGTGAAGCGTTTCGTATAACTGTAAAACAAGACAACGAATAAGGCCACAGGTGACAGGAAGAAGCAAAGCTGGTTGATGAAAAAAGTGGCCGCGACAAATAATAGACAATTCAAGATCACAAACAATAAAGCCTGTTGCTTGGGTATGATACCGGATGGGATTTCCCTGACAGCTGTACGGGGGTTGAGTTTGTCGAACTTCTCATCGATGTATCGGTTAAATGCCATGGCCGAATTGCGGGCAAATACCATACACAGGATGACTAACAGTAATAATCGCCAATGAAACTCCATATCGTCTCTGGATACTGCCAACGTAAATCCAATCAACGCAAATGGCATAGCAAAAATGGTATGACTGAATTTGACAAGAGAAAAATAATGTTTGATGGATGCTACAGACAAGAGTATGTGTTTTGGAGGCAAAGGTAGGGTAAGTGCTGAAAATTGAGGCAATGAAAGAAAAATTATCAAACACGCCTTCATAGGTTGCATATTGATTGATGCAATAGGTTGGGTTCATTTTCACAATATGATTGTTCAAACATTACTTTATTCATTTAAAGTAATTTGCCATGCTATTCGTCTTCAATCAAAAACAAGTATCTTGGACCTGTTGATGACAGAGAACAAAAAAAATATCGTACACACTGTCAATCAGTATGGCAAACAGTTGCTGGGGTTTATTCGTGGCAAGGTGTCCACCGATGAAGACGCTGAAGATGTGCTTCAGGATGTATGGTATCAGTTTAGTAATCTGGACGAAGTCCTCTCAATCGAAAGCGTCAGCGGGTGGCTTTATCGGGTGGCAAAAAACAAGATTACAGACCGCTTCCGTAAAAAGAAGACAGAAAGCCTCGAAGATTTCAGTGTTGAAAACGAAGATGGCGAAATCAATTTTAAAGATATCCTCCTTGCTGAAACATGGACACCGGAAGACGAGTATTTTAAAAAAATATTCTGGGACGAATTGATGAATGCTTTAGCTCAACTTCCGGAAAAACAACGGATTGTATTCATACAAAATGAACTGGAAGACAGAAGCCTTCAATCGATCGCAGATGACACAGGCGAAAGTATCAAAACGATCATCTCACGGAAAGGATATGCCGTGAAGCATTTACGCGGGCGACTCAACAATTTGTATAACGACTTTATAAACTATTAATGATACGATTATGAATACACATTTTAACGGACGAGGAAAATTCATTTTAATCCCCATCGCCATCTTAGCCTTTGTGGCACTCGGTGGCTGGGTGGTGATGCTCTTATGGAACGCCATCTTACCTGGATTGATTTCAGGTGTCGGGATGCTCACCTTTCCGAAAGCCATAGGCTTATTGGTGCTTTGCAAAATACTGTTTGGCGGCTTTAAAGGTAAGTCGGGCGGCAAACCCGATTTCAGAAGAAGCATTCGCATGAAAGAAAAAATGATGACGATGACAGACGAAGAAAAAGAAAAGTTCAAAGCCGAATGGAGACAACGTTGCGGCCGATAAAGTAAATATCATCTTGATTCGTCTACTATCATAAATCAAACAAAGTAACACATGACAACACAAATTTTTAAAACAGTTTTAGCAGGCATCCTGGCCGGAGTGGCCCTCTTCATGCTGCCTTTCTTCCTTCTAAGAGCCGCTATCTTTTTTCTGCTCATAGGTACTATCTGCCGCTTATTGGGTGGTAGACGACATCGGGGATATGACAGGATGAATCCTGCTTTCGCCTCAGGCTTTCAACACATGAGTGAAGAAGAGCGAATTGCATTCAAACAAAAACACGGTAACCGATGCGGTTATTATCCATCAAAAGAAACCATTAACCAATAATGAATAAAATGAAACGACGAACTAAAAAGGTCATATTCATGACAGCAATGACCATCACTTTTTTCACCTTACTGGCCACTGCGGGACGACATCATTGTCTGGCTGATCGTTACGGATGCGGGCAACATGGTATATGGTATGATCAACATGAAAAATCGAATGACCACTTGCCAAATGCAGACAAGGCCGAGCAAGCATCCGATGGTCAAATACATCATTGATATGTTGATTCCAGAACAGGTTGTGTTTCAAAATGACATTCTATTCGAACATGGCAGCTGGCCACACCGCAGAAATTCTCCCACACACATTTGTCCGACACCGGTAAATATTTACAAAAACCCTGACTTCTATGAGGTCATGGTTTTTGCGCCGGGATGCCTCAAAGAAAATTTTTCTGTGACCGTTTGCGGCGAAAAGTTGATCATTGATTATTGCCCTGCCAATGAGCATAATCCTATGCATTGGGTTCGGAGAGAATATAGTCAGCATGGATTTGAACCGACATTTCTGCTGGATGATTTGCTTAAAAATGGAGACATTAAACTGCAATACGAAGATGGCGTATTGACATTCAGGGTTAAAATTGTTTCGCAAACAGCTATGTGAAATTTTTCGATTAATTTATCAGAATGCATCCCAGCCAACATTATCCACGCGGCCTTCGCTGATATAAAATAATCCCGAGCCGCCATTGTCTTCCAACAGTTTTTTATTAGGTCGCAAAATACCTGAAAATTCTAAGGCTATGGTTTTTTTATATCTGTTCAATGCCGTGATGATGATACCCGAATTTCCTTTCATATCTTCATAAGCCTTATAGTCTGTTGGCATATCGGTAGGCCTATATCCCTTAGGCAAGAATGCTACTTTACACACCAAAGACGGATTTTTTTCACTCGTATCGGATTTGGTATTATGCGGAATCGTAGTGATCTCTGAAAACCCGTTGATCTGTAACCAGATAACCGATTCGTCTTCAGCGATGAAAAACATATCCAATATGTTTGACGCGCGAATAAAAACAGGCTTGCTGACCATCTTGGCCCTGTAAATTTTGCCATTAACGCGGCAGCTCAAGACTCCTTCCGATAACTGGTTGGTATTGTATCGTGGTCCACCTCCACTCATGGATGGTCGGGTGGTGATAGCCTTTAATACATCACCATGATCAGGTGTAAAGTCTTTGCAGGATAGTGCCAAGGATACGTTTTCGTTTGCAGAAGCAACAGGCACTGAAGAAGCCGATTTGGATGAAATAATATTTTCAATCACCACCTTGGTACCGTCTTCCAGAAAATAGATCTTGCCCTTTTCCAGTCGTCCAGTGAGCACTGTACCATTCACCGAAAACTGATCGGTATTCCCTACACGCATCGCATTTTCTACTTTCAGTTCAAACGTGAACTGAGCAAATGCCTGTGAGGAAAGGAGAAGACAGGTAAGTGCAAGTAAAAATGTTCTCATGAAAAATGTACGCGTTTAATTTCATTTGAAAAGTACATCATATCCCAATGAAAATGAAATATTGACCCTAATATTGTAAAATGAATTTACTTGAGGAACTGGAATATAAAGAAAAGTGGACTGAGGTCGAAAAGATGCTACTTGAGCGTTTTGGAAAGAAGCCCGACTTGGAAGGAATCTTATACCTCATCGGTATCAATGAACTGGGAGATGTTCCTGAAAAAGAATTTACCAAAGAACAGAAACAGGACCTGATGCATATTGCCACTTGTGCTTTGCTGGCACAAAGCGGCTATTATGAATACGACGGCCACGACAAGGAAGGATGGCCTCATTATAAACTTATTGAAAATCCACCAGCGGAAAGTTTACAAAAACAAGAGCTTCTATTGAAGCAGCATATCATTGCTTATTTCGAAGACTAAATAGGCACTTTATTTCCTCTCATATAAAATATACATTCCATTCGGAGAACGATAGATTTCGCTGAACAATGTCTGAATTTGACAGTTTGTTTCAAAGGTGTTTTCTAGCTTTGTCAATTCCTTATGAAAAAATCCATACAGGACATAATTTATTTTTCTCCCTGAAGTGCGTTCATATTGATTGATATCAATCGCCGGATCTTCGGATTCAAGTGATTCGGCTTTACAAAGATATTTGTAAGGATTAACTGAATCGGTATACCTTAATGGAAAATAGCTTGTATTGGCTTCGTAGTTATCAAGAATGAAAAGATTTTTCTTTTTGCCAAGATATTGATGAGCATGAGAAAACACATCATTCTGACTATTGATTTCATTGCCATCCGTTCCTTGTCCATGATGATGAAAATTCAAGCCAAGCAAAGTCGTTTCGGGTTTAATAAAACGACATGCACCTTCCAATTCCCTTAAAGCATCATCGGTATGACGTATGGTTTGTATTCTGGAAATAGAAAGCAATATAAACAAACAAAACAGACACATTGAGAATATCATTGACAGTTTAGATAAAGACAGATTCGCGATCAAAAAAAGAAAAATGGTCAAAAAGAAAAACAGCTGTACCCTTAGTTCCATAAGAGGGCATGGATAGTAATCAGGAAAAAAGAGATATAATCCAGTCAGAAAAACAAGACCGTATAAGAGTCCATCTTGAGGATGAATATATTTCTTTGTTCTAATACGGTATAAAATCGTCATTAAAAAAGCGGATAGCAATAGCAAAGAAGATGCAATGCACCATATGTTTTCCTGATTATTGTAACAGTGAAAAGAACTGAATCGCAACAGATGATTATTAATAAAGGCGCGATTGAATACCCACCTGAAGAATGCATCATTATTCTTCTGATTAAACAAGATTATCCAAATCCCGAATGGCAATTGCATACTACCATAGATCAGCCATGCCCGGCCGAAAGATCGCAACCGTTCCTTTTCAGATAATAAGAAACTGCAAAGCAGAAAGAATGAAATGGCTAATGCCACGATATACCCAAGCGGATGTGCAACAAAAATGAGCAGTGAAATAAGAAACATTCGTAGCAGTTTATTAAAGGTGCATTTCCTAAACAAAACGATACACGCATTCAGAAACCATGGAAACAAGGCCATGCTGAAACTGAAATTGTAGAATCCTTTTAACAGAGCCGTGTTGAAAATAAAAATGAATGCCGCAAGCAAATAAAAGATTCCATCTTTATTGACCAAACGGATATAGGCATAGACCCCTCCAAGAAAAAGGAAAAGATAGGATGTGATCAGAATTTTTTCGGAAGTGGCCGAATCAAAAACAGACAAGAGCATTCCGAGTATAAAATGACTTAGCCAATTGGCATTGATTTGATTATTGACATGGTACAAGGCAGCATAATACCCGTGATCTTGCTTCATAAACAGGCTTCGCAGTATGTCTGCATTATAAACATGCACCGGTCCATCGGTGGTCAGAAAATAAGCAGGGCTCCAAACCTGATAGAGACTTACACATAGGCCCGCAATGATGAGAGCATACCAGAGCGTCGTTGAACCTTCTTGTCTGCTTTTATTTTTCATTGGTCACGTTATATTGGTTTGATGGCTATGATCCGGTTCTCCTCCTCATTGATTGAATAACAGGAGTCCTTCTGCAAAGGAAGTTGCTGCCCGAAATACTGATTCAGGATAATCCTGAACAGGTTAACATTGGAACGCAACTTTCCAATACGGGCATAGTCGGCATCCGGTAAATGAATAGCCATGAAATTATTACAATGTAATTTTCGTTGTGTTTCCGGTGTGTCGCCATATCCATGATCACTAAGAAGGATGATAATCGCACCCGGATCATTTTTTACCAAGGTATCTGAAAGCTGCATCATTCGCCTATTCGTGTATTTAAGATAGTCAAGGCCTTTCCTTGAAATATCCGTGAGATGTTGTTCCCGTTCCATGTCATAGAGCTTGCCATTGCTATCCGTGAATATGGGTTCATGTGGCATCAATAAATGAGCATAATGAAAAAAGGGTTGTTGATTCTTTTTCGCTGACCCTGCTATCGTCTGTTTGATAATCTCATTATTCTGATGATGTACATGAAGGAGATATCGGTCATACAAAAATGGCACCCTGAATTTTCCGGAATACAGTTTCCATAACAGGTCATCTTTCAGCTTATTATGAAACATATTTTTCTGCAGCGGTTCATTGGAAGTCTTTAGAAGTGGATATGAACTGGTCGCTTGATGGGACCCGAGATCAAATAAGGAAAGATTATGAATCCGATATCCTTGCTTCTCCAGAAATGAAGTCAGTACATTTCGTTTAATGGATGTGAAATTTTTTAGGTAGGCGGCATATCGGTTCACGGGCAGATAACTTGCCATATCAAGGTATTGTAAATTCAAGATGGAGTTAATCGAATAGATGGTCTTATCGTAATTACTATTCATCGTATCAAATACATGAAAATCATGTTGGCGAAGATGATCGATCAGTGCTTCGTTTCCAAATTGATAATATTCTTTCAATGAAACAGTACCGGGATATTCATCAAAAAGGATAAAGTAAATCGATGGTGTCCTGTTAAGTATTGGCTTCGAAAAACGGATTATCTGATGATGTGTTCTGAAACACTCCTTGATATTTTTTACTGACAGGGCGAACTGCATCAAGGTTAGCAATACCAGCAGGAGATTCAGATATGCAAAGAACTGCAAAATGATTTTATTTCGATTCCGTAAATACAGGTTAATTGTAAGCAGAATAACTAAAAGCAATGCAAGTACCACGAAATAGGAATGAAAGATACTAGACTGTGGTATCGTGTCCTTGATATTTCCAAAGAACAAATACATGCTGAAAACTAAAAAGCTCATAATAAAAATTCGTCCGTTATTCTGATATACCCTGAAAATGGCAAGATGCAATGCACCAACAAAAACTAACATCAAGACAAGCGGTATGACCAGTTTTGAGAGTGTTGGATGAAATCCATATTCACTGATTCCTACCAGATAAAAGAAAATGGGTAACAGGTATAGGAAAACAGGGTAGGTGTTTATCCGTTTCATTCTTTTCGTTTGAGTAAAAAAAGCATTCTGCTGCTGCCTGGAATTTGCCCTTCTTTTAAAATTACATACAAGGGGGCGATGATTGTTTTGAAATGTGCAAGAGAATAAGTATCAAAAACATCCTTTCGGTTTGCTAGTAACTGTTGCACTTTGGGGTCCTCTTTTTCTACAAATTCAATAAGCAGATAGGGGCTAAGTGAATGAAGCCAAGAAAGGATTTTTTCAAGTGGTATGTTATTGGCAATAGCCAGATGGTGGATAAGGGCCAAGGACAAGGTCAAATCTGCCTGAATTCGTTTGAAGAGGGCTGTGCGCTCTTCATTATTCCAACCTATATCCGGTGAAGGATGAGCCACATTGGCAACAAGAGGGATTATATTGGTAATTCGGTCCTGCTTACAACGGACGTATAAGCGCTCGATACAATTCCTGTCCTCGTCAAGAGCGACAATTTGTTTAGCCGTGTTAGTATAAAGTAATGAAAAAACTCCGTCATTTGCTCCTAGATCAAGAATGGTCTGAAAGGGGACTAGCTCCAAAAAGGATAACACCATTTTATTCTTCTCCTCCAGATAATCCTGACTTGTTATCGTTGCTTCATAATACTGATCCCAGGTTGTCTTTTCTTTTCGTTCATAAAGTGAAGACACAAAACTTTTTAACCCATTTAGTAAAGTCATTAATTTTTGTTTTGTGAAAAGAGATGATGGTTGTTTTAGACTACTCTCCCGATTAGTTGAAAGGTTGTTCTGCAGAAAAACATGAAGATATACATGCACATTGAATCGGGCCCTTAATGGCAACATGCTTTTACATACCTCCAATGGAATACCATTCGGATAGGCAATCAGTAACTTATTCAGGGAGGCATTGCAATACTTCATCAGAATGAGCGGTGCGATGAAATGTTCACAAAATTGCCGGTAGGCGGTCCAGCTTTGATTTTCATAATAAGTTTCAAAAGATAGGGTATCAATTAGTAAGGGTGCACCATTCAGAAACTGTATATTATACGTATTTGCATCTTTCAGTATCATGTCAAACTCCAATGCTTCCAACACATTATTCAATGTGCACATTGCAGCGTCTTTGAGCATTGAAAATCTCCATTCATAGGCATAGCTTATAACCGGTATTTGTTCTGGACGTATCACCCTGAACACATCCTGTTCAGTTGATATGTCATTCACTTCTTTGTGTTCAATCAATAGTCGCTTTCTTGTCAGTTGGGTATACAGTCCCGAACCAATCAATTTTTCATACTCTTTTCGGTATACTTCACGAATTGCCCTGTAATATTCGCCTTTATGACGAAAAACAAATCCACTTTGGTCTCTGAACGATGATGAAATTGGCTTCATGAATTCTGAACAAATTAATTGGCCGTGGTATCATTGGACCCATCTCCTTTCCTCCGGGTAAAAAATGATTTTATTTTATACCAGCCATTTTTAACGTAAAACAAAACGCCTAAGACTCCGGCGACAAGCATTTGAATCAGCATGCTGCTGCTTCCTGGATCAATATATAAAAGCGAGTTAATCACAAGTTCACGAAATTAAGGCTTCTCTGATGAATTTTATGAAAAAGTTGGGGCCGGCTATCCTTTCAGACAAGTTAGACTTAACTACCTAGCCAATCTGCTGCCAGATCAACCCTTTTATAGATGGCCGTTGATGAAAAGAAACAAATATTAAAAAACAACTTTTTATATTGACGACATCCGTTAAATTTGCCCCCTTAAAACAGACACATGAAATATAACGAACTTGTAGCAATATCCGGATTAAGCGGACTCTTTCAATTGCTTTCTACGAAAAGTGATGGCGCCATTGTAAAAAACCTTGAAGACAACACAACCAAGTTTGTCCCTGCCCGTTTACACAATGTAACACCATTAGACAGTATTGAAGTTTTTACGGAAGAAGATAATGTTCGTTTATTTGAAGTGTTCATGAACTTCAAGAAGAATGAAGAAGCCGCAGGAGCGTTTGATAATGCCAAAGCCGACAACAAAAAGGTAAAGGAACATTTTGCAAAACTTTTCCCAGCTTATGATAAGGATAGAGTTTATGTGAGCGACATGAAAAAAATGATCAAATGGTACGCGATACTGAAAAAGCTCGATTTGCTTCAGGAAGAAGAAGTTACTGCTGATGAAAATACAGCCGCAAGCGAATAATATAAATGACCCTCAATGTTGTTTTAAAAACTAACACTATCCATTTTTCTAAAAACATTTGCATTCTTCTAAATTAAACTTACTTTTACTCTTTAATTTTTTACCATGAATATTCCAGCAGAATTAATGTACACAAGCGACCACGAATGGATTCGCATTGAAGGAAACACAGCAACCATAGGCATTACAGACTTTGCGCAACACGAGTTAGGGGATATCGTTTTTGTCGATATCAGCAGTGTGGGGAAAGAATTAAAATCGGGTGATATTTTCGGGACTGTTGAAGCAGTTAAAACGGTTTCTGATTTGTTTCTTCCAATGAGCGGAACTATTACCGAAGTAAACCCTGGTCTTGAAGCCAATCCGGAAGCTGTCAATACCGATCCATACGGTGATGGATGGATGGTAAAAATGACCATCAGCCAACCTGATGAGACTGCCTCACTTTTAAGTGCAGATGTCTACGCTTCGCAAGTGGCCTAAAGGCTACCCCTAAATGAAAAAGATTTTTTCATTCTTTTCTCAGCACTCGAGTTCAACACTGGTGCTGGCTGTCATATGGACGATTCTCATTTATATTGGCTGTACTTTGCCCGGCAAATCATTGCCCTCTGTTAATGTTTTTAATCATTTTGACAAAGTGGTTCATATCACTTTTTTCTACATTTTTTTTATCCTTTGGAATTTACCCTTTGCTTCATCCACTAAGAAGACCTTTATTCTAATGGGCGTTTCAGTTACATATGGTTTCGGTATCGAATTCTACCAGTTATTTTTCGTTGAAGGCCGAAGTTTTGATGTATGGGATGGGTTGGCAGATTCTACTGGCGCAGCTTTAGGTTGGCTAAGCGTCAAATTGTACCGTTGAATACCATTTTACCTGATGCACCATTACACAACGATACTTATATACTTTACACTTGGTATTTTTATTTGATTGTTGCAGGCTTTGAATAAAGTATTGTATAATAAATTTCTTTTGGGGCTTAATATACGGTCTAATCTTTGCCCGTCTTGTAAACCAACGATTTCTGGCATATTTATTGGATCGTTTTGCTTTATAATAATAATATGGTATAAGTACAATAATATGTTGTTATAAAAACATGTATTATTACCAATTATAGTTAGTATTTTCACCAATTACTAGTTTATATTATATGTATAAAACCATGTTATAGATTTATTTATTAATACTCCTGCTGTATCTTTTATGTATATTAATTACTTATTATTTCTAATAAATAATGTATTAATACCTACATATAGAATGTAATTAAACCGTGTATAATAAAAAGTATTACTTTCTATATATCTTGCAGTACTGATTCAACCAAAATATGTTATTTTAAATCAATAATTAATGCAAAAAACGAGAAAAAAAGTATATCGTCAACCAGACAGGCAATGTAATTCATACCGGAGATTTGCTCACCCGATACTATAAGGACCGACGGACACAAAAAAGTGCATTGGCCAGACATCTTAATAGGAGACCTGAAACCATTTATAAGTATCAGAAAAACTCAACAATACAAACAGCAATACTTTGGGAGATCAGCATGGTGCTACAACATAATTTCTTTAAAGACATCGCATGTAAGCTCCCCGCAGAATTCACCACCTACGCCCCAATAGAAACCATAGAAGCAGATAAGATAGCAGAACTTGAGCGTCATATATTGACATTGACTGCTGAACGAGATGTATTGTTAAAAGCCATGGGGCTGTTAGTGGGCCATCAACAATAAGGTATCATTATAAAGTTGTCTTTCTCTGCTTGCATTACCTTATATTTGCGGCATGTTCCCTTTATATGACGTCATTGTAGTTGGCGCCGGTCACGCAGGATGTGAAGCAGCGGCGGCTGCAGCTAACCTAGGTTCCAAAACTTTACTGATTACCATGAATATGCAAACGATTGCTCAGATGAGTTGCAATCCTGCTATGGGTGGTATTGCCAAAGGGCAAATTGTTCGGGAAATTGATGCTCTGGGTGGTTATTCGGGAATAGTATCCGACAAATCCATGATACAGTTCCGAATGTTGAACAAATCGAAAGGTCCAGCCATGTGGAGCCCTCGTACTCAAAACGATCGTCATCTCTTTGCTACTACTTGGCGTGAAATGCTTGAACAAACAAAGAATCTCGATATATGGCAAGATTCTGTCACAGGACTGATTGTTTCACGTGGAACAATTGAAGGAGTGAAAACTAGTTTGGGAATTGAAATTCTTGGAAAATCAGTTATTTTAACCAATGGTACTTTCCTGAATGGTGTAATACATATAGGAGAAAAGAATTTTGGCGGTGGTAGAATGGGAGAAAGCAAGGCCACTGGTATAACAGAACAACTCTTGGAACTTGGATTTGAAAGCGATCGACTTAAAACCGGAACACCTCCTCGTTTAGATGGTAGAAGTCTGGATTACTCTAAGATGGAAATTCAAGATGGAGATGATAATATTGTTGGCTTTTCGTATTTAGAAACCGAGAAGCCCAAGGAACAACGTTGTTGCTGGGTAACTTACACTAATCAGGCTGTACATGATATTCTTAAAACCGGGTTTGACAAATCTCCCATGTTTCAAGGTCGAATTGAAGGAACCGGACCTCGATATTGCCCAAGTATAGAAGATAAAATTAATCGATTTGCTGAAAGGGAGAGGCATCAATTGTTTGTTGAACCTGAAGGATGGAATACAGTTGAGATCTATTTAAATGGTTTTTCGACATCATTGCCAGAGGATGTTCAATATAAAGCCCTTAAAATGATCCCGGGTTTAGAAAATGTCAAAATGTTCCGACCGGGGTACGCCATTGAGTATGATTATTTTCCACCAACGCAGTTGACATACTCTTTAGAAACTAAATTAATTAAAAATCTCTACTTTGCAGGTCAAATTAATGGTACAACAGGCTATGAGGAAGCTGCTTGTCAAGGATTAATGGCCGGAATCAATGCTCATCAAAGTGTTCATGGCAAACAACCATTGACATTAAGCCGCAGTGAAGCATATATAGGGGTCCTAATCGATGATCTTATCAATAAAGGAACTGATGAACCGTATAGGATGTTTACATCTAGGGCAGAATTCAGAACATTATTACGACAAGATAATGCTGATATCCGGCTTACTGGCAGAAGCTATGAAATAGGTTTAGCCAAAGAAGAGCGGATGAATATGGTTAATAAAAAAATCCAACAGACTGGGCATATTATAAAACAGATGAAAAAAATATCGTTTGAACCATCGCAGGTAAAAAACTATTTTGAATCCATTGATACTGCACCGATTCCTGAAAAGACGAATGCCATCAAACTATTATTAAGGCCCCAAGTCAACTTAACGGAACTTGCAACTTATTCCTCTGGATTAAATGCACTTATCAAAGATGTTCCACGTGAAACAATTGAACAAGTTGAGATACTCTTAAAATACGAAGCGTATATTGAGAAAGAAAAAGAACTAGTTGAAAAATCAAGCTCGTTGGAAGAATTGGTTATCCCCGATAGCTTTGACTATCAACAAATCAACTCCTTGTCATCCGAAGCAAAACAAAAATTTATTAAAATCAGGCCGCGAACACTAGGTCAAGCTAGTAGAATCAGTGGCGTGAACCCAACAGACGTCCAGATATTAATGGTTTATATGGGCCGTTAATCAACTCATTCCAAATAATATTACTTAACAAAAGGAAACAATTAAATAAATCAATACTCTGTTTCCACATCTATCCACATTAATTAACTTGTAATACACAATAAAATAAACATGACATTTAAAGAACTTAATCTAATAGAACCCTTGCTACGTGCACTTGAGGAAGAGGGTTATTCAGTACCAACACCCATACAAGCTGAGGCAATCCCTATCTTATTGAAAGGAAACGACTTATTGGGATGTGCACAAACCGGAACAGGAAAAACAGCCGCCTTTGCATTACCCATACTCCAATTTTTAACAGAAAGTAAATCATTCGATAAGAAGAAGAAAATAAAAAGCCTGATTGTTACACCAACCCGTGAATTAGCTATACAAATCGAAGAGAGTTTCAATGCTTATGGAAGGTATACTTCTCTCAATTGTACCGTTATTTTTGGCGGAGTGGGGCAACAATCTCAAGTAGATGCCTTACGAAGAGGTGTCGATATTTTAGTAGCTACTCCAGGTCGTCTCCTTGACCTTATAGGACAAGGATTCATATTCCTCAAGGATATTGAATTCTTTGTATTAGATGAAGCAGATCGCATGCTAGATATGGGCTTTATTCATGATGTAAAGAAGCTACTTTTACTTCTGCCTAAACAACGCCAATCATTATTTTTCTCCGCAACTATGCCTACCGAAATAGTAAAATTGGCGAATACCATTCTTACAAATCCCCAAAAAGTAGAAGTCACTCCCGTCTCATCAACAGCAGATACCATAAAACAAGCGATCTTTTTTGTTGATAGGGGAAACAAGAATGCCCTATTATTAGATGTTCTTGATAATAAAGACATCGAAACAGTACTTGTGTTTACACGAACCAAACATGGCGCAGATAAAATAGTTAAAGTGCTAGAAAAACATGGAGTAAAAGCAGAAGCAATACATGGCAATAAGGCACAGAATGCCAGACAAAGGGCACTTAGCAACTTCAAGGAAAAAACTACCCGTGTATTGGTGGCAACAGACATTGCGGCTAGGGGTATTGATATTGATGAATTAGCCTATGTGATTAATTATGATATCCCCAATATTGCTGAAACCTATGTTCACCGTATTGGACGAACAGGAAGAGCAGGCGCTAATGGCACGGCCTATTCATTCTGTGATGCTGAGGAGAAAGCCTACCTTAAGGATATTGAAAAATTAATATCAAAGAAGATACCAGTGATTGACGGTCACCCTTTTCCATTAATCGATCATCACCCCGAACCAAAACCAGTTCAAAATCATAATCATGCTCGCCCTAAATCTAATTTTAAAAAGAAAGTACGGTAATAAACAGGACCATGTTAAACAAAAAAGAAAGAGGGTGTTTCCCACATTTTTTTATTACCACTCAAACTCAGATTCTATCTTTTCCTGCAAATAAGTTATAAATTTTAATGTGGCGGGGCAATACTCGATATTCTGAGTGTGGATATGGTTAAACCCCCCAAAAGGTTTCCGTTTAAAATGAGGAAACTTGGCACAATCCTCTGGTCGAATATCATAAATACTACACTTATTATCTTTTAAATTCAAGAATTGGCATGGCTGAATTCGGTTAACCTTATCACCATTATCCTTATCTGTTTCCAACCATTTTGAAGAAAAGTCCTTTTCACTCATCCTGAAATGCTTAGAAATACGTTTTAAGTCCTCCTTGGTGAATGTTGGTGTCATAACTTTACAGCAATTCGCGCAAGATAAACACTCTACTTCCTTCCAAGCAGCGTTACTAGCCTCATCTACCAATCCATTAATACCGGGGACCGTTTTCTCATCGAATTTCTTAAGAAACGCACTGAGAGATTTCTTCTTTTTTTTATATTCAAGTTCGTGATTTGAAAGTAATTTATTTGTAGACACGGTAATAATTTTGAAACACAAATATAGCCTTTGATCTATTTAGAAAGTAACACTTACATTAGATAAATTAATCAATTAATACTCAATATCCATCCCAAATTTATCCTTCAAAACCCTTAAGTTCGGATTCTTGTCTGCCATCATATCGAATATTTCGCGGGTACTCATCACGTGTTCTCCTTTCTGCTCAAGATCACTCATTTTTGCCTTAAAGAGAACATTGATTTGTTCATTATGATAATGGGCCTTGAAAAAATCAAGTAACCCGATTCGTTCACTTTTCAAGAAATCGAAGGCTACGACATTAGCATGAATAGTTATCTCATGACCAATAAAAGTCAATTTACTTTCTTGAATCGCGCTTTTGTACAACATTTTTTCTGACGCTATTCGCTCAACAACCTCTTTCCATGAGGATGATAAATTTTCATCTGTAATATCTATAGGCGCATTACGATTGGCATCATCATTCAACTTGCTACGGGCTGAACTTTTTAGATGCTTCAATCCTTCTAATGTAATACCATAAGAAACCAGGTCTGATTGTGTTTTAGAAATGGGGATGACGGGCTTTGCTGTTTCTTGTTTATATGGAAATTGTTCTTGAGTAATGGACGCATGTGATTGTGTTCCAATATCGCTCACAGCCATTTTAACGTCAAGTAATTTAGCAACTGAATTTTTAATAAGAATAGCCGTTCCGGTTAGGATTTTTTTTTTAATAAATTTCCATTCTCATCACTCAGTACCTGAATTGCCTGATGAAGATAATTAAGCCTTATCAAAGCCAACTCCACATGCAGTCTTCTGTTTCTGGATTGTTTGTAATTAATCTCTGCCTGATTAAGGACAGATAGGGCATTGATGATATAATTCTGACTCAACTGATTGGCCTGCACATAGTATTTAACTTTTATATTCTCAGGTAGATCTAGCAAACGAGTAACTCTTAAATCTTTGCACATCAACAAATCACGGAAATGGGCTGAAAGACCATTCATGAACATATCCCCTTCGAATCCTTTATTATTGATCTCATCGTACAATAGCATAACGCCTCCGATATCCTGCATCATCAACGATTCAATCAGCTTGAAATAATAATCATAATCAAGAATGTTCAAGTGCTCGACAGTGGAGGCATAGGTAATCTGATCATTACTGAAACTGGCAATCTTATCCATGATAGATAAGGCATCACGCATACAGCCTTCACTCTTTTGAGAGATCAGATGTAGGGCTTCCTTTTCAAAATGAATATGTTCCTTTTCACAGATTTCAGCTAAATGTTCAACGGTATCCTTTGTGGTGATTCTATTGAAATCAAAAATCTGGCAACGGGAAAGGATAGTTGGAAGTATCTTGTGCTTCTCGGTGGTAGCCAAAATAAAGATGGCATAAGATGGCGGCTCTTCTAACGTTTTCAAAAAGGCGTTGAAGGCAGAAGTACTTAACATGTGTACCTCATCTATGATATACACTTTATACTTCCCCGCCTGAGGTGTTAACCTCACCTGACTAATTAAATCACGGATATCGTCCACCGAATTATTCGAAGCCGCATCCAATTCATGAATATTGAATGACGTATTTTCTTTGAATGAGATACATGAATTGCAAGTATCGCAAGCTTCCGCGTCTGCTGTTCGGTTGGTACAGTTTATCGTCTTGGCGAGAATACGTGCACAGGTGGTCTTACCAACACCACGAGGACCGCAGAAAAGAAATGAATGGGCTAACTGTTCCGTTTTAATAGCATTTTTCAAGGTCGTTGTAATGTGCGATTGACCCACCACTGTATTAAAATGCTGGGGTCGGTACTTGATCGCGGATACTACGTATTGGTCTGCCATGAGGGATGCAAATATAAAGTAAATGCACTAATCTGCCAATGAGCAAATCTATCAATAAACATGTTGCATTATTTGAATAAGTAGAATATAATTAATGCGCCAGCAACCAGTTATCACCAGCGCCTACTTCAGCAACAACAGGAACATCATTCGGTAACAGCATGGCAGTTTGCATACAATCAAGAATCAACGCTTTCAGTTCTTCTACTTCTTCCTTAACAGCATCAAAAACCAATTCATCATGAACTTGTAACACCATTTTACTTTTCAAATCAGATTGTGATAAAGCGTCATGCACCTTTATCATTGCCAGCTTGATCATGTCAGCGGCGCTTCCCTGTATAGGAGAGTTGATAGCATTTCGTTCGGCAAAAGCTCTAATGGTAAAGTTGCCCGACGTGATATCACGCAGCCAACGTTTTCGTCCCATGAGAGTTTGCACATAACCCGTCTCCCGGGCAAAGTTGATGGTATCATCCATGAATTTCTGAATACCAGCAAACTCCTTTTTGTAATTGTCTATGATTTCTTTGGCCTCCGTACGACTGATACCTAAATTGTCAGCCAAACCAAAAGCCCCTTGTCCATATATGATACCAAAATTCACACTCTTTGCTTTATAACGCATCTCCTTTGTAACCTCTGATTCTGGGACATTGTACACTTTAGCGGCTGTGGCGGTATGAATATCCTTATGCTGTCTGAAAGCTTCACACATGGCAGGATCTCCACTTATTGCTGCCACAACCCGAAGTTCTATCTGAGAATAATCGGCACTGACCAACACATGGTTTTCATCTCTTGGTATAAACGCCTTTCTGATTTCTCTACCGCGATCAGTTCGAATCGGTATGTTCTGCAGATTCGGATTGATACTTGACAACCTTCCGGTAACTGCAATTGTTTGTCCGAATGTCGTATGCACTCTTCCTGTTTTCGGATTAATCAATTGGGGCAAAGTATCCACATACGTGTTCTGCAACTTGGTATATTCCCTGAAGGTTAAAATAGTATTACAGATCTCATGTTGATTGGCCAATTTCGCTAAGACTTCTTCACCCGTCGCATACTGCCCGGTTTTAGTTTTTTTGGCCTTAGGATCGAGTTTCAGTTTTTCAAAAAGCACTTCACCTAATTGCTTCGGTGATGCCAGATTAAATCGTACTCCAGCCTCGGCATACACTTTCTCTTCTGCAATTTTAGCTTCTCGTTCCAATTCCTTGCTGTATTCCTTCAGAAAGTCGGTATCAATTTTAATGCCTTCGAACTCCATATTCATCAATACCTTCAACAATGGGCTATCCACTTCATAAAAAACTCTCTCCACCTCATTCTCTTTCAATAAAGGAACAAAATGATGTTTAAGTTGTAGCGTGATATCCGCATCTTCCGAGGCATACGCTTTTATTTTTTCAGCTTCCACATCGCGCATCGTACCCTGTCCTTTGCCTTTCTTACCAATCAACTCTTCAATTGAAACGGGTTTGTATTTCAAATACTTTTCACTCAACAAGTCCATGCTTCGCTTTCCTTCAGGTTCAAAACAATAATGAGCCAGCATAGTATCCCATAATTTACCTTTCAATTCAACCCCATAATTTTTAAAAACCAGCAAGTCGAACTTCAGATTCTGACCTATCCAGGTAATGGCTTCGTTGTCGAACAACGAAGTAAATTCATGCAAGATGGCAATGGTCTCTTCTCGATTTGCAGGAAGGGCTACGTAATACCCTTCGTGTTCCTTGATGGCAAAACTCATTCCTACTAACTCACATTGGTTGGCATCAAGTCCCGTGGTTTCTGTATCAAAACAAATTTCTGTCTGGGCAATTAAATGATGCGTCAGGATACCAAGAAGGTGTGAACGTTTTTCGCTGCTATCTATCAGATGATATTCATGGGACGTGTCATTAATCGTATGCAATACTACGGACTCCAATGAGCTGTCTTCAAAATTGAAAGTAGATTGTCTGTTGCCCGGTGTTGGTTGTTTACTCTCGACATCATTTCCAAACAAATCCTTTTGCACATTCTCTTTACCACTAACCTGAAAACCTTCACCCAACAAACGTTTCCCTAAGGTACGGAACTCAAGTTCGTTAAAAATGTCTGTGAGTATTTCCTTATTCCATTCTGAAATCAGGAAACTTTCTTCATGAAAATCGCAAGGCACATTCATAATGATCGTGGCGAGCTTTTTACTCATGATTGCATCCGCCTTACCATTCCTGATTTTTTCACCCATGGAACCTTTTATCTGATCAGCATTAGCCAATACATTTTCCAATGTTCCGTATTCTTTCAACAATTTGGCAGCTGTTTTTTCACCCACACCTTTTATACCCGGTATGTTATCCACGGCATCACCCATCATTCCCAAAAGGTCTATCACCTGACTCACATTTTCGATATCCCATTTTTCACACACTTCCTTCACGCCTAATATCTCAAACTTTCCTCCCTGAAACGGCGGCTTGTAAATGAAGACATTCTCATTGACCAATTGTCCATAATCCTTATCCGGTGTGACCATATATACTTGATATCCTTCATTAGCCGCCTTCATACTTAAGGTCCCAATGATATCATCCGCTTCATATCCATCACACTCAATAATAGGAATATCAAAACCCTGAAGGATCTTTTTAATATCAGGTACGGCTGCTAAAATATCTTCCGGTGTTTCCTGGCGGTTAGCTTTGTATTCAGGGAAATCGGTATGTCGTTCAGTAAGTGCTTTGGTATCAAAACAAACCGCCATATGTGTCGGCTTCTGATTATTGATCAGATCGATGAGGGTATTGGTAAAACCAAATTGGGCATTGGTGTTCTTACCTGTCGAGGAGATACGCGGACTGCGCACTAACGAGTAATACGCACGGAATATCAGTGCGAAGGCATCCAATAGAAATAGCTTTTTTTCCATGGGGTGAAAGTAACTCTAATTTGAAAATTAGCCAATATGAAAATCCTTCTCAAAAGTGAAAGTCAACTTCATTATCCCTTCTATTGGTACAAATCCTATCTTTGCGCGACATGAAGATAATCGTAGTTGACACTGAGATATTATCCAGGGCCTTCAGGGAAATGCCTCTTCGCATTTACAAACATGATAAGAACTATATCCAACCTCTAGACAAGGATATCGATGAAGTTTTCGACAAGACCAAGAATAAATTCTTCCGTCATGGTGAATGCGAACGATGGCTCCTTCAGGATGAGAAAGGGAATTATATCGCCAGACTCGCTGTCTTTGTCAACAAGAAATACCCTCAGGATCAACCGACCGGCGGTATAGGTTTTTTTGAGTGTGACAATAACCAGGAGGCTGCCAATTATTTATTTGATAATGCCAAAGCCTGGCTTCAATCAAAAGGTATGGAAGCCATGGACGGCCCTATCAATTTCGGAGAGCGGGACCGATGGTGGGGATTGCTGGTGAATGGGTTCGATGAACCATTGTATTGTATGAACTACAATCCACCTTATTATCAGACAATCTTTGAACACTACGGATTTCAACCCTACTTCCATCAGCTTTGTTTCGGAATGGATGTAACCACACCGCTTAGCGCCAAGATGTTGAAGTGGCATGAGGTTTATGCCAAGAATCCCGATTTCACAGTAGAGCATATCAAGAAAGATAACATCTTCAAATACGCAGAAGATTTCTGTACCATCTATAATAAAGCCTGGGCAAAACATGGTGGTGGTAAAACCATGGAACTTAAACAAGCCAAATTGCTATTCGGTAAAATGAAACCTGTGATTGATGAAAAGATTACTTGGTTTGTTTATTACAAGAATGAGCCCATCGGCATGTGGGTGAATATTCCCGATCTGAACCAATATTTCAAACACTTCAACGGTAAATTCGGCTGGTTACAGAAATTACACTTCATATATCTGAAGATGACAGGAGCTTGTAAACGATTTGTAGGAGTAGTATATGGTATAGTTCCTGAATGGCAGGGCAAAGGTACCGATGCCTATATGATAGTAGAGTGCGGGAAAGTGGTACAACCCAGTATGAGATACGAAAAATATGAGATGCAATGGATCGGTGACTTTAACCCCAAGATGGTGAATCTGGCCTCCAACCTCGAAGCACATGAAGTAAGACGACTGACTACCTATCGATATCTGTTTGACAGGTCCAGAGAATTTAAACGGCACCCCATCTTATAGCTGCATGAAATCATTAGTAAAGTATACCTCCTTACTGTTTGTGTTCTGGTTTGCTGTCTTCTTTTTCAACCGACTTTTTTTTGTGTTGTATCAGATGCCCATTACAGGAAAAATTAAGTTGCAATCTGATTTATACAAATCCTTTATTGAAGGTTATCAACTAGACATATCCACAAGTACCATCCTCATTCTCCTTCCTCTTGCCTTTGGTATTTCGTATTACATCTTTGAACACATACTATTAAAACGGATGGCCGGTATACTCATCAGTGTGTTCCTTCTTTTATATATCATGACCAGTATCGGTGATGCCGGTTTATATAAAGAATGGAATGCAAAGATTAATATGCAGGCTTTAGAACATTTTAGTAATCCGTCTGAAGTATTTAAAACTGTTTCTCCCAAACTGATTATACTCTTTTTTGTATTCGCCAGTTGTTTTTTTGTACCCTTCAATTGGGTGTATACAAAAAAGCTCCATCCAGTATTAAGAACAGATAGTAATAGCGTGTTCAAAAAACGAATGTGGAAAGGCATCACGTACTTTTTATTGTGTGTGGGATTCGGCATCATTCTCATTCGTGGCGGACTAACCAATATTCCAATCAATCAAAGTGTAGCTTATTTCAGCAATGATGTGTTTGCGAATGATATTGCAGTCAATCCATTGTATAATATCATGCAGGATGCTACCATAAAGACTAATATTCCGGATACAAACTTATACAAATTCAGAAGTAATGAGGAAGCACATGCGTTGATAGAAGATGATTATTCAGTCAGTAAAGACACAACGATTTCCATACTGAATACAAAAAGACCCAATCTGGTATTCATCTTCCTTGAAAGTTGGAGTACCGATAATGTTAGCGTCTTAGGAGGAATCGAAGGATGTACACCTCAATTCAATGCCTTGAGCAAGGAAGGATTACTATTTACCCAAGCCTATTCAAATGCGTATGTATCCGATCAGGGAATACCCGCCGTATTAAGTGCTTATCCTTCTGTGTCGCGTGTGGCGGTCATTAACCAACCTTCAAAAGTACCAGCATTGCATTGCCTTAGTGAAGATCTCATTCCACTAGGTTATTCACTTTCCTTTATGTTTGGGGGCGATCTGGTGTATGGAAATCTCAGAGGTTATCTGTTAGAAAAGAAATTCACAGAATTAATTGAACAAAAAGATTTCATTCAATACCCACAAGGTCGGTTGGGCGTGCATGATGCATATACTTATCCTGAACTGTTGAAAAACCTACATAAGAAAAAGGAACCTTTCTTTCAGGGCTTCTTCACGACCAGTTCGCATATGCCTTATGATTACACCCCAAGTGATAGCTGGAAATCACCTAAAGGAGATCAGGAAAAACAATACACCGAAGCTGTCCATTATTCTGATTTGCATATGGGTAAGTTTTTTACTGAAGCCAAAAAACAAGGCTGGTACAAAAATACCTTGTTTGTGGTAGTAGCTGATCACAGTCATAATACGATCAAGCAATGGAACCCGGCTACAGCCATGCATGCTCATATTCCCATGCTGATGTTAGGCGGCGCGTTAAAAGACGAATGGAAAGGTAAAACCTGGGATAAAATTGTTTCACAATTAGATATAGCTTCAGGCATCCTTCATCAAATGGAATTAAAATCAGAACATTATATTTGGTCAAGGAATCTATTTAATCCTTATACACCGTCATCGGCATTTTATGTATTCTTTGGAGGAGCCGGTTATATCAATGAATCTGGATATGCGGCTTCACGTCAGGGTGATGCAAAGAATATCGTTACAAATTGCATCAATCCTAACCTGATTACACCTTTACATGATAAAGCTATGAGTTTTCAACAACTCGTGTATGAAGCTGTCAGCAAAAAACAATAAACAGATTTTTGTACGATTTACTTTATTCCCAATTCATTACTTAACTGCATCATTCGATCAATAGGTTTCTTAGCCGCCAGACGCAGATCTTCATCCATTGTGAGTTCCGGTAATTCATACTTCATACACAAATACAATTTCTCCAGCGTATTGAGTTTCATATGTGGACAATCATTGCAGGCGCAGCTATTAGTAGGTGGTGCAGGAATAAACATCTTTTCGGGTGAATTCTTAATCATCTGATGAAGGATACCGGTTTCGGTACCTACAATAAAAGATGTAAAAGGTGAATTCTTCGTATAATCTAGTATTTGTGTAGTACTGCCAATAAAATCGGCTATGGCTAATACGGCTTCTTCACATTCGGGATGGGCTACAAACTTAGCCTCGGGATGACGTTCCTTTAATTTCGTAATCTTTTCCAGACTGAATATTTCATGAACCATACAAGCACCATTCCATAATACCATGTTTCTCCCCGTTTGCTTGTTGATAAATCCACCAAGGTTCTTATCAGGTGCAAAAATAATTTTCTGTTCCTTTGGCAGACTTTCCACTATTTTCTGTGCGTTGCTACTTGTACAAATAATATCGCTTAATGCTTTAATTCCCGCACTGCAATTGATATACGAAATCACCAGATGATCGGGATGTTGTTCTTTGAAACGTTTAAATAAGAAGGGTGGACAACTATCACTTAATGAACAACCCGCATTGAGATCAGGTAAAACCACCTTTTTCGTCGGATTTAAAATTTTCGCGGTTTCCGCCATAAAGTGCACACCCGCAAAAACAATCAAATCGGCTGTGGTTTGCTGAGCTTGTCGGGCCAAACCCAAACTATCACCTATATAATCGGCCACATCCTGAATATCATCTTCTTGATAGTAGTGCGCCAACACGACTGCATTCTTTTCTTTTTTCAATTTGTTGATTTCCGCAAACAAATCCAAGGTCGGATCGATTTCCAAATTCAGATAACCAACCTTGCCGATGTTGTTAACAGCTTCAGTCATATTAATTGTATTAGACTCTTTTTTTAAAAAAAATATTTATTGCTACTATTAGGGGTGTGAATACGTGAATAAGATTATGTTTTCCACCTTGCAAATGTGAGACTATTTTGCTTATCCAATTCATATTCACATTTTAAATTTTTTAATCCACATTAAAAAGTCAGTGTCTGACCATGCTTGAAAGAATCACACAAAAATTGTGGATTAAACACCCGATGAAAAAAAGTTAGCGTGTGATTAGTGAATTGGGATGGTAGAATCCATGTAAAAAAACCAGACTGTCCACAAAAAGACACATGACACAAAAGCTGCATGGGATAAAAGTGAAAATACACACAAACTAATACCCAACAAAAAGAAGCTAAATTGACAAAAAACGCAGATAAGCCTAAAATCAAGCCGTAAAAACTTTGAAATACCAATGTAAAACCTCTATTTTTGCACTCCTTAAAAAAATGTGTATAATATGTCGGTAATTCAAAACATAAGAAATAAGTATATCGGAATTGTGGTAGGATCCATAGTGGTTGCCCTGATCGGCTTTTTGGTCATGGATGCCATGCACAGTAATGTGCGGAATATGTTCGGTAACGACAGAACCCTGCTGGCCGAAATTAATGGTAAACGTATTGATGCCAAAGGCTTTGAAGCCAAGCGTCAACAGTATGAAGAAAACATGAAAACACGTAATAAAGGCGTGCCGTTGACTGAAGAAGAACAAAGTCAGCTCAACGATCAGGTGTGGAATGATGTATTAAGTGAAAACCTGATTGCCAGCGAAAATGAAAAACTGGGTATCGTGTTAACCGATAAGGAATTACAAGACATGGAAACCGGTCCGTTTGCTGATCCGATGATCAAACAAAATTTCACTGATCCTAAAACAGGTATATTCGATCCGGCTAAAGTAAGTGAGTTCTTAAACTCTTTGAGTCAGGGTAAAGGGGAAGAACAAATTACCCGTCGTTCTCAATGGAAAGATTTCGAAGAATCCATGATCAAATCAAGAATGAGTACCAAGTACAATGACCTGGTTGCAAAAGGAATCTATATGCCGACCTTCATGTTGAAGAACATGAATAAGGAAAGGACTAATACATCAGCGATCAGTTTTACACAGTTGCCTTATACCATGATCAGCGACAGCTCAATCAAAATTTCAGATGAAGAGATCAAATCATTCATCCAGAAAAAAGAAGGTCTGTTCAAATCAACCGAAGACATGGCCAAGGCTGAGTATGTGGTATTTGATATCACTCCTTCTAAAGAAGATACAGCAGCAAGTCTGGGTGTATTAAATAAAATTCATGGCGAATTCGATTCGACCAAGAACAACGAAGAGTTTGTAGCCAAATATTCTGAAGAATCATTTAAGGATGCTTACTTATCTGAAGATAAACTGAAATCACCAAACGCAGCCGAAATCATGGCGGCACCGGTAGGCGCTGTAGTGGGTCCTTATTATGCAGACAATGCCTATAAGTTAGCAAAGGTATTAGATAAGAAATCGGTGCCGGATAGCGCAAAAGCTTCGCATATCCTGGTAGCTATCGGTAAACAACGTACAGAACCCGAAGCTAAAGTGATTATCGACAGTATCGAAGCGGCTGTGAAGAGCGGTGCTAACTTTGAACAATTAGCCACTACCCGTTCTGACGATCAGGGAAGTGCACAAAAAGGCGGTGACCTCGGAACCTTTGGTCAGGGACAAATGGTGCCTGAATTCAATGATGCCTGTTTCAATGGTAAAGTAGGTGATTTGAAAGTAGTAAAAACTCAATACGGTTATCATCTGTTGAAAGTAATCAATCAGTCGAATTTCAAACCATGCGTGAAATTAGCGGTGGTAAGCAAAGCCTTACAAGCCGGTGAAGCCACGACACAAGCAGTGTATGCGAAAGCTACCGAATTTGCTACTAAAGCAAAAGACAGTAAAACATTTACTGAGACTGCCAAGAAAATGAGTAAGGATAAGCGAGTCGCAGCTAACATGACCAATACACAACAAAGCGTTCAGGGCTTAGGTGCTGCACGTGAATTGACACGATGGGCTTTTGATGCCAAAATCGGTGCCGTATCGGGTGTGATGAATCTGAAAGATAAATGTGTGATTGCTAATCTGATATCACGACAAGAAAAAGGAAGCTTACCTGATGTGGAATCAATGAGACCACAATTGGAAACCTATCTGAAAAAACAAAAGAAAGGACAGATGCTGGCTGATAAAGGAAAGGGAAAAACGTCGTTACAGGAAATAGCTGCCTTGGCAAATGCTGAAGTGAAGAACTCTGATACCGTGTTATTTGCCGGTGGCGGTAATGATGCCTTCGGATACGAACCTAAGGTGACGGGCGCTGCATTCAACAAAAGTCTTGTGAATAAAGTGTCTCCGGGTATACCGGGTGAGCAAGGTGTATTCTTCATTACGGTGAAAGGAATCACAGAAGTGCCGGACCAATCGAATAATCCTAATAATGATGCGATGATGATGATACAACGAGCACAAATGTCGCAACAGATGGCACAGCAGATTTCAGGAACGATTCCACAGGTGCTGAAGAAGAAAGCCAAGATTACGGATAACAGAAGTACCTTCTTCTAATCGAAAAAATTTTTGAAAAACGCCCTTAAGGGGCGTTTTTTTATGTCGGTCGTTTTGCGGGCCGCGAATTTTCAGGTTTTGCAAACCTACCCAAGTGATTGTCTTATTTAAATTCTTTTCTTTTTGCCATGATGCAAAAAGAAACAAAAAATCTCGGCTGATGAAAAATAGCTAAAATGATGATCATTTCTTAACGCTATTTTCCATAGGCCATTCAACCACAATCTTTCACATCAACAGATCATCACGAAAATAATAAAACACAACAATGCTTAGATTGATTGTCGCTCAGGGTTCTTCGGAGAGGCCATCGATGAATTGACGAATCTGTTGCAGTTTTTCTACCGGAAGCTGCTGTAACTTGACAGCGAGATTATCTTTTTGCACCGATGCAAGTTTATGGAGCTGATGTTGCGGTTGATGGGCCGACAGGGAACAGGGTTTCCATGAAAGCAGATCGCTGGGTAAGCAGTTGAGGCCCAGACAAAGAACTTCGAGATGCTTATAACTGATGCTGTTGCGTTCGTTGCGAAGCAGGCGACTGGTGGTGTGAACGTTGAAGCCCATCTGACGCAGCGCAACATGGGGATTTTCGATGCCTTTATCGGAAAGGACTTTCTGGATATCGAGGTAGATCATAGGTAAAAAGGTTTTTAAAGAAAGTGGATAACAAAAATAATAAATCTTCTTGCAAAATATGCAATGATGATGCAAAAAGAATAAATGCGGATTGAATAATGATGGATGAAGGTTGAATAATGATAAATATCCAAAATAATATGATGGATGCATGCTTAAAAATGATGGATGTAGATTGAATAATGATAAATAGCTAAATAAAAATGATGGATATGGATGAAATAAGTATGTATGCGGATGTAAAAAGTATGAATGCGGGAGGGAAGATGAGATGAGAGATATGAGATGAGAGATTAGAGAGGATCTAGCTTGCGGGAAATAGGATGCTTTCTTTTATTTTATAGATTGAGTGGTTGTAGAAATGTCACAGGCACGAGATGCTGGCGCACAAGGGCATGGCCTCAATCTCTCGCTCTCTTCGAAGGCTGTGCCTTCGCAAGCATTATGTTCTTCCCAGGCTTAGCCTGGCTAATTCTGCATCCATTTCTGCTCTCTTCGAAGGTCGTGCCTTGGCAAGCCCAATGTTCTTGGCATGTTCAGCCTGAAAAGTAAATCATCTTATGCTCCAAGAATATTCGCAAATTAGGCACACGATTCTCGCTCTCTTCGAAGGCTGTGCCTTCGCAAGCATTATGTTC
>CAIQUX010000046.1 GCA_903875055.1 uncultured Bacteroidota bacterium | reverse complement strand
CCTAGAATGAATCTGGATACAGAGAATATCAATTTCAAACTCGCCTACGACTTTATCAATCATACCAATTGCTCACTTTACCTCACCGGTAAAGCTGGTACGGGTAAGACAACCTTTCTGAAATATGTCAAGCAACATTGCCGCAAGAATCTGGTAATCGTAGCACCTACCGGTGTGGCAGCCATCAATGCAGGCGGTGTGACCATGCATTCATTTTTCCAACTACCCTTCGGTCCATACCTGCCTGATATGAAAACTGGGTTTGGAATGAATGACGGTATCGTAGATAAGAATGCTTTGTTTAAAAACTTAAAACTTAACAGTACCAAACGTAAACTGATCGACGAACTGCAACTTCTTATCATCGACGAGGTAAGTATGTTGCGAAGTGATACGTTGGACGCTATTCATACCATCCTGCAGGTCTTCCGAAAAAACAAGAAACCTTTCGGTGGTGTACAGATCTTGTTCATCGGCGATCTGCATCAGTTGCCGCCAGTTGTTAAAGACAGTGAGAAAGTCTTGCTTGACCGCTATTACAACAGTCCGTTTTTCTTCGATGCCAAAGTGCTTGAAGACACTCCACTGGTGTATATTGAATTAAAAAAAATATACAGGCAGAATGAACAATCTTTTATTGATCTACTCAATAAACTCAGGCATAATGTATTGGATGAAGAAGATTTTCATACACTCAACCGACGTTACGATCCAGGCTTTGCCGGCAAGGATAAAAATTATATAACGCTGACCACACATAATCACAAAGCCGATGTGATCAATGCAGAGGAATTGCGAAAGCTTCCTTCAATAGCTCATTTTTTTAAGGGACAAATCAAGGGTGATTTTGGCGATAAACAATTACCGACAGACTTGTCGCTGCAATTAAAAGAAGGCGCACAGGTTATGTTTGTCAAGAACGACAGCAGTCCTGAAAAGAAATATTATAACGGGAAGATTGTCGTGGTCTCCAAGATTATCGAGGATGATATTTATGTTCGATTTCCGGAAACGAATGAAGAATATTTAGTGACGCCTGAAACATGGGAGAATATCAATTACTCGCTCAACAAGGAAACGAATGGTATCGATGAAAAAGTTATCGGTGAATTTATACAGATTCCATTACGTTTGGCCTGGGCCATCACGATCCATAAAAGTCAGGGTCTGACATTTGAAAAAGCCATCATCGATGCCGGGCAGTCTTTTGCACCGGGGCAGGTGTATGTGGCGCTTAGTCGATGTACATCATTGGAAGGCATCGTATTGCATTCGAGGATTACCGAACATGCCTTGTTTACCGAAGAGCGCATAGCAGCCTTCACACGTAACGAAGCCAAAGAACATGTATTGCAACAGCAATTGCAACAGGAGCAGTTTAAGTATGAATCAGAGAAACTGATCTCGATGTTTCAATGGCAGCGTGTATTGGATGCCATGTATGAACTGGAAGAAGCCACATTGCTATCAAAGAATATTCCGGAGGAAGATGAGGCGATTGCTTTCGTACGTAAGATGGTCGATAAAGCAAGGGAACAGAAAGCAGTGGCTGATAAATTCATGATACAACTCGATTCGATCTTAAACGATACCGCATTTTCAAAGGACATGGCTTTGCTGAAAGACAGGGTAAAAAAAGGAATCGGTTATTTTGTAAAATCGCTGTATGAAGAAATATTCATGCCATTGTCAGGTTATTTAAAGTCTATCAACGGCAAGCCCAAATTAAAGAAGTATATCCTTTTGGTGGTGGCTGTGTATGACAAATGCTGGCAAAAGGTGAGCGAATTGCAGGATAGTACCTTCAACGACGAAGTGCTGTTTGATCCTACTCATCGAATGCAAAAAGAGCAGGTTAAGGCGAAAACAGTTAAAGCCGAAAAGGGAGCAAGCTCCAAGGAGAGTCTGGCTTATTTTGTGGCCGGGAAAACAATAGCAGAAATAGCTACCATAAGGAACATGGCAGTTTCAACGGTGGAAGGGCATCTGGCTGAGTTTGTCAAAAGCGGCGAGTTAGAGATTGCACGCTTTCTCAGTGTAGCGCAACTCGAAAAAATTAAGGGTGCGATTCTGGCAACAAAAGAAAAATCGACGTCTGCATTGAGACAAGCATTGAATAATGAATTTTCATACGGAGAGATACGGATGGCGTTAAATCATTTCATATTCTTGAAAGAAGTTTAATACATCATTCGATGTGTTCATATAGATTCATCAAGAATGAAAAATTATCTGATTGTCTATTTCAAAAGACGTAGATATTGCTTCAAGCTTTGGGACGTTTTGTTTTTTCTGCTCAATGAACAACAAACTACAAAAAAAAGAAGAAGCATGATATCATGCTTCTTCTGTAATAATAAAGTTGAGTTGTTGGCGAATCAATAAGGGATAATTCTAGTAAACATGCTGACCACCATTGATACTATAATTTGCTCCTGTTATGAAACTGGTGGCATCGCTCGCGAGGAAAGAGACAAGAGTCGCGACTTCATTGGTGCCTCCAAGTCGACCGACCGGAATTTGTGCGACAATCTGATCCCTTACTTTTTCAGGAACCGCCATAACCATATCGGTCGCGATATAACCCGGAGAAATCGTATTGACTGTAATGCCATATTTAGCCACTTCCATGGCCAGTGTTTTAGTAAAACCATGCATCCCTGCTTTGGCCGCCGAGTAATTGGTCTGACCGAATTGACCTCGTTGTGCATTCACCGAAGAGATATTGATAACCCGCCCGAAGTTGCGTTCTATCATCCCTTCGATCACGTTGCGGGTGCAATTGAATACCGAATTCAGATTGGTATTGATAACAGCATGCCAGTCGTCTTTACTCATCTTGGCCAATCGTCCGTCGCGGGTGATACCGGCGTTATTAACCAATACATCAATGCCTCCGAATTTTGATTCAATCTCTTTAATCATCTTGGCCATCGAGTCGAAATCACAAACATCACCTTCAAACAAATCAATATCATATCCGTCGGTACGCATCATGGCATACCAATCATCTGCTTTTTGTTTGTTTCTGTAATTGGCAATGACATGAAACCCATCGTCATATAATTTTTTGCACATTGCAGTTCCTAATCCGCCTGTCGCTCCTGTCACTAAGGCTATCCGTTTATTTTTACCATCCATAATTCTTGTTTTTTATGCAATGAAGATATAAAATCTAAATCGGGAAAAAGAAGCGAATCGGGAAATTATTTTTCAAGCTCAAGTTTTGATACCGTATAATAATTCGACTTGAACGGATGGCGGTCTTTCCATTTATCGCCCTGTTGTTCCTTGAAGTAAGCAGCAACCATCTGATAAAACCAGTTGACGATCACGTTGCGGAGTTTGTAAAAACTATATCGATAATCGGCTTCACAACCCATGATAGCCTTTGCTTCAGGTGCTGTACGTCCCAGGATAAGTTTATGACAGCCGGTAGACATGGCATTTTCAAGACAATGAAAAAGGATATTGAAATATAGATTATGCGAATGATTATAGGCGTAATCGAAGCCGATATAATTCATGTCGTATTCTCCGTTGTGCAGGATGGCGGAAGAAAACGCTACCAGTTTTCCACCATGGAAATAACCACACACTTTGTAATCACCTTGCAAAGAACGTTTTAATTCTTCAAAAAAAGAATGATTGATGATACCCATACTTACCATCTGTTTCTTGGTAACCTGCAGGTACAATTGTTCGATTTCTTTGCTGTAGCGGTTGATATCAGCTTCATTGAATTCGGTGATATGGATTCCGTCAAAGGATTTCCTGATCTTACGGCATCGTTGAAGATATTTATGTTTCAAAGCATGTTCATAATCGGCAAAGGAGCTCCAGTCTGCAGGTATATTCATTTCCATCGACACGTCATCCTGCATTTGGATATATGAATTGTCTTGCTGAATATGCTTAGCGATATCGTTCTGAACATCCTTTAAGAAAATGCCGGATGCATTGGTATACGAAATGAGCTGATTGGTGGTGGCCATAAATACTTCGGCCTGTTTTTCGGCTGAGTGTGTCGGATTAACAAATTGAAAAAACACCACGTCATGCCTGAACAAGTTACCCGCCACAAGCAAAGTGGGCTTTACCAAACGCAAAGCAAGAGATAAAGCGGCTTGCTGGATTTTCTTGTCGGCCAGATTGAAATGGACAGGTTTGACGGAAAGCAATTGAAAATAGGAAACGCAAAGCAGCTCTTCATTTTCAAAAGTCACAACATAATAATTCTGAAGATTTTCGACATGCGCCTTTTCAACTGTATCGATACCTCTGCAGATAGGTTTGTTTTGCAAACCGATCCGGCTGTAATCAGCAGGCATGTCTGACAAGGATGTATAGACCGAAAAGGTATAAGGCATAGGGTCGCAAATGTAATATGATGAAGGTGTATTACAAAACAATATAATCTATGGAATATGTACAGTACCGACGTTACTTTGCATCTGTAATGAAATGGCTTAAACAATTAATGATCTCATTATTGCTTGCGTTGATTAAAATATATCAACTGCTTCTTTCGCCATTGATGGGGCCTTCCAAATGCCGCTATGTTCCTACGTGTTCTGAATATGCCCGGGAAGCTTTACAAAAACATGGGGTTTTGAAAGGGTTGTGGCTAAGCATAAAACGGATTGCACGATGCGCCCCATGGGGTAGTCATGGTTACGATCCTGTCCCTTAAATCCTCCATTAAATGAAGAACAGATAGTACAGTGAATGAATATATGGAGTTCTCCGCATATAGATAGTGCGTATTTCCTAAAATACTCAGCGCCTAAAGTGAAGGCGGTTCACAATGAAAAGAGCCGCAGATAGATTTATTTGTTCAAATGGGAAAGACGTTTAACTTTGCGGTCTGACCATATGGTCAAACCAATTAATCAAAAATTGTAATGCTCACAGATACGGAAAAAAAGATCATGAATTCGGCACGGGCGGAATTTGAACAGAAAGGCTTTAACGGAGCCCGTTTGCAGGCAATTGCTGATGCAGCAGGTATCAGTAAGCCATCATTGCATTACTACTTCCGGTCAAAGGAAAACCTGTTTCAAAAAATCTTCGATGAGGCTCTCGACGAATATATGCCCATTGTGAACACCTGGAAAAATGACAGCCTGACCTGGGAGCAAAAAATTGTTTCCTTTACTCAGGAACTCGTCAAATATGTACAAAACGGGCATATGCTGTTTATAATCCGGGAAATAAACAGGAATCCGGACTTGCTTGAGGATCGTATCAAAAAAGGAAAAGGAACGAACAGTTTTGTCACATATTTTGAAGAGATGGTGCAACAAGACGAAATACAGCAAACCGATTCCAGGATTTTATTTATCATGGTGCACTCGATTTGCAGTTTTCCTGTACTGAATAGCCAGATGTTTCAAAAATCACTTAAACTCTCCGAAAAAAAATACAACGAGCTGATGGAGGATTATGCCAAGGTTGTGGCTGATTTAATCATCAATGCAATCAAGAAATAGAAAACAACATGACAAAGAAAATACTTTTAAGTATCGGATGGATAGGGATATCTTTATTGACACAAGCCCAACAACGTGTTACTTTGCAGGAATTGATACAAGGAGCTGAACGGCATTATCCATTAATTAGGCAAAAGGAAGCGTTACTTGAGTCGGGACGGACAACAGACAAATTGCTTGATGCAAGCCTTATTCCAACTGTCAGTTTAGTCGGGCAAGGCACTTATCAAAGTGAAGTAACAGCATTCAGCATACCCGGATTTTCGGGAATACCCAGTCCGAAGAAGGATAATTACAATATCGGATTCGACTTGCATTTTCCGTTGACTGAGTTCGGAGTCGTAAGGTCAAAGAAAGAGGTAGAAGAAGCGAGAACCGATGTTGGCCTAAAGCAATTGGATGTGGAGTTGCAACGGCTCAGAGAACGTGTTACCAATATTGCAGGGAACATATTAATGCAGCAGGAGAATGAAAAAATTCTCGTCATCCGGCAAACCGAACTGGCCAATCAGAAAAAAAAGATTGCTGTAGCCGTGAGCAATGGGGCCATGTTAAAGAGTAACCAATTGGTTTTTGAATCTGAAATACTCAATACCGAAGAAAAAATAATTGATGTTGAGGCAACCATACAAGGCCTTACGCAGGAGCTGACTCTCTTGACGGGGCAGGAAATCGGACCTAAAGTTGAAATTCTGTTACAACCCGAACCGGTATTGCAAAATGGGATCAATCGACCCGAATTGAAATTATTCAATGCACAGATTAAGGTACTTGAATATCAAAAGATTTCATTCAGAAAGGAGAACCTACCTAAGCTAGCAATTTTCGGACAAGGGAACTATGGAAGACCTGGTTATAATTTCCTGAATAACGATTTTCGACTCTATGGTATTGCCGGCTTGAGCCTAAATTGGAATATCAACAATTTCATCATTCAAAAAGGCCGTATCCAATTGTACGATATCAACCAGAAAATGATCGAAGCACAAAAGGAAACATTCGATATGAACCTCCAGGTTACATTAACCCAAAAGGAAACAGAAATCAAAAAATATGATTCGTTTTTATCGAAAGATGAAGAGATTGTGAATAAGCGAAAGGAGATACTCAGCGCCTTTGCCAGTCAGCTGGAAAACGGGGTCATCACGTCGACAGAATATCTCACCGAATTGAATTCGACGAACGCTGCTGAATTAGGTCAGGCACTGCATAAAATTCAAAAAACAATCGCCCAAACTCAATATAATTTATTAGCTGGAAATTAAATCAATAAACGTAAACAGTACACATGCAACAAGAATCAATGGAAAATAAAAAAGGAAATACAATAAAACTTACCGTGGCGGCGGTCATTATTGTCATTCTCGCTGTCGTCGGTTATATCAGTTGGCAGAAAGCACAGCATCATGAAACCACCAACAATGCACAGCTCGATGCTACTATAGTCTCTGTGCGAAGTTCAGTCACAGGCTTTGTAAAGGAAGTCCGTTTTAACGACAATCAAGAGGTGAAAAAAGGAGATACATTAGCCATCATAGATGATAAGGATTACACTGCCAAAGTGATGCAGGCAAAAGCTATGCTTCGTAGTGCCGAATCGCAAACAGGTATTTCACGGTCAACAGCACAGGCAGCTATGCAGAATGCATCAGCTTCAACCATCAGTTCATCGTCATTACAGGCCAATATCAATTCGGCACAAGCCAAAGCAACCAAAGCGCAAAAGGAGCTGAACAGGATTGAAAAAATGTTTACCGACGGAGCTGCTACACAGCAACAAGTGGATGCAGCGAAGGCAGAAAACCAAAGTTCATCGGCTTTACTTGATCTGGCCAAAGGACAATATCAGGCGGCTTCCACCCAATCGTCAAGTACACGAAGTTCGGCACAGGCACAAGAAGGACAGATTTCAGTCACTACAGCCATTGTACAACAACGTGTAGCGGAATTGGAGCTAGCCGAATCTCAATTAGCAAATTGTGTCATCGTAGCTCCCTTTGATGGCATCGTTTCCAAGAAGAATGTGGAAGTAGGGCAACTAATACAAATCGGACAACCAATCTGTTCAGCTGTCGAAAACAATAACTTGTGGATTGTGGCCAACTTCAAAGAAACACAATTGAACAACTTACGCATCGGTCAAAAAGTGCACGTGACGTTTGATGCCTATGATAAACTTCAACTTTCAGGAGTCATCGAATCGATGAGCGGAGCAACAGGTGCGAAATTCTCCTTATTACCGCCTGACAATGCAACCGGAAACTTTGTAAAAGTTACCCAACGAATAGGTGTCAGAATAAAACTCGATAAGTCTGATACGAAAGGGTATTATCTGGCTCCGGGAATGAGCGCATTCGTTGATGTGGAAATAAAATAAACATGCAGGACAAAGAAGAAATTGTTTATCCGGTCGGAGCCGAACGGGCTATTTTGGTCATCACAGCCATCAGCGCCGCCTTGCTGCAATTGATTGACACGTCGATTGTCAACGTATCCCTGCGTGAAATCAGCGGAAGCATAGGAGCCACTACCACAGAAATTGCCTGGGCGGTAACCGCTTATGCCGTTTCGAATGTGATTATGATACCGTTGGCCGGAATGATGAGTGATTTGTTTGGAAGAAGGAATTATTTTACCATCTCTATTTTGATTTTTACCATCGCTTCGTTTTTCTGTGGTACCGCTGATTCACTCGTTACATTGGTTATCTGGCGTTTCATACAAGGGATTGGAGGCGGTGCTTTACTCACAACAGGGCAAACCATTATTGTCGAAGCCTTCCCTCCAAATAAGATTAATACAGCGAATGCCATATTCGGTATGGGGGTGATACTTGGTCCTACCTTCGGGCCGACTTTAGGAGGTTATCTGACCGACAATTTTTCATGGCATTGGATATTTTTTATCAATATTCCGATAGGTCTGATATCGGCATACCTTTCATGGAATTTTGTAAAGAACAGAGTCGGTGCTGTCAAGCCGAAGAAAATAGACTGGTCAGGAATCGCTTTTCTGATTCTGGCCATAGGCTGCTTGCAATATGTATTGGAGGAAGGGTCAGCACAAGATTGGTTTGAGAGCAAGGAAATTACTTGGTTGACCATTGTCACCGTACTCGCCTTCATTGCATTTATCTGGCGAGAATGGACCTTTGAACATCCTGCCGTCAACCTCAGGCTATTAAAAAGCTGGAATCTGGCCATGGGGTCTGTCCTCAATTTTATAGTAGGTCTGATTTTATTAGCAACGGTTTTTGTCTTCCCGCTTTTTGTACAAATCGGGTTGGGTTGGACGGCCACCATGACAGGTAATTTTATGATTTCGGGTGCTCTCGCATCGGCTTTTGCCATGGTGCTTGTAGGGCGCTTACTTACGAAAGGCGCCAATCCTAAGTTGATCATGATCATAGGTGGTGTCATGATTTTTACATTTGCCACCATCATGAGTTTTTCATCACCCGAATCGACGTCGGCCAATTTTTTCTGGCCCTTTATCTTACGCGGACTAGGAATAGGGTTTATGATGTTCCCCTCTATGATTTTATCGGTGCAGGGATTAAAAGGGGCTGATCTTTCGCAAGGCTCAGGATTAAGTAATATGATCCGTCAGCTAGGTGGAGCCGTGGGCATTGCCATAATGAATGTATTTCTGACACATCGTAATGCGATTAATCAAAATAATCTGTTGCCTAATTTTAATCTGTTCAATGAGAACTTCATGGATAAGGTGAATCTTCTGACTCAAAATTTCATGTCGCAAGGTTATTTTATCGATGATGCCCGGCAAATGGCTTACAAATTGATGGATTATTCCTTATTCAAACAGCAAGCTCTTATCAGCTATAATAATGTTTTCTGGACAGTAGGATTGGCTAGTCTGATTTGTATTCCTATCATTCTTTTAATCAGAAATAATAAAAGTGCCAAAACGGAGAAAATTGAAATGCATTTAGAATAAATAGTAAAACACATCCCATATGAACAAAATAATGATCACCACCGATATGAGCAAAGACAAGGAAATTATCATAAGGGAAGGTTTGATAGTGGCAAAAAAAATGCAAGCTGATGTGGAACTGCTTGCTATTATTAATAAGAACCTCGACTTTATGCCGGCTGATATCGGTATGGCCTTTGCCGACCAATGGGAAGCCAGAAAATATATGGTCCAAAAGGAGCTTGAAGTCATCAAAACAGCTTATCCCGATGTAGATATCCATATCGTTGTCTTTGTGGGTGATCCACAGAAAGCCATCATTGAACGGGCTATTGAAATCGAAGCGTCCATCATCGTCATCGGCACACATGGCCGTACCGGCTTATCTCACCTGCTGATGGGAAGCACGGCCGAATATGTAATCCGACATTCGCCAATTCCGGTACTGGTATTGCCTTTGAATAATTACATTCATTGAGAAGATTGTTCGGGCATGTTGGTTATTTAAACCAATCTAATTCCCCTTCTTTGGCTGTGTCATCTCGCAAGAATTCAAACCCAATTCGTCGCGGTTCAGACATTTAAGTGCGAAAAAGACAATAATAATGGTACTTTTATAGTGTCGGACGTTTGTCGTTTGCATGACCTATTTGCTCACACGTTAAACATTATTATCCCATGAAGCGAGTTCTGTTCTTAATGCTCATTTGTTTTTTGATTACGCAGTCGGCCTATTCTCAGGGGTGGGTTTGGGCTCAGAAATTGGGAAATGTCAAAAGCGATAAGGTCATTTCCATCAAGACCGATTCGTCCGGATATATTTATATTTCAGGATATTTCAGCACCTCTCTGACAATTGGTACAAATGCCCTGTTCCTTAACTTTACAGCCAATGCACAGAGTAAGGAGGTTTTTATAGCTAAACTCGACAGTACCGGTTATTGCTATTGGGCTCGCAGCGGCGGACAATATTATGACGACCGTATCCTTGGTATGGATTTAGATGCAGATGGCAATAGTGTGGTGACGGGTACCTTCTGGGAAGGCGCCGGAATCAATATAGGTCCCCTCAATATCACAGGGAGTGCCTTTGGCTCGGGCGACCAATGTTTTATTGCGAAGCATGATAAGAATGGTAATGCCATATGGGGAAATTTCGTTTGCAGCGAATCCGGCGACGATCAGGGTTTGGATATCGCTACCGACAAAGCAGGTAATCATTATGTGGTGGGCTTTATGACCGGTTCAACATTGTATTGCGGTGGTGCTGCCGTTACGGCTACTAATCCGAATACCGGTACCCATAAACATTGCTATTGGTTGGCCAAAATGAAAAGCAACGGGCAATTTCAATGGGCCCGCACTTTTGGTAATCTTCCATGGGATCCTGCACATAATAAGTATGTCGAGCGCGATATCGCCGTTTGTGTCGATGATTCGGGCGGTGTATATGTGACAGGAGGTTATGATAATGTTCGCCCATTTGGTCCTGTATCGCTGATCAGTAAAGGCGGTACAGATGCGTTCGTTCTTAAGTACGATACGTCCGGCAATTATAAATGGGTGACCAATATCGGCAGTTCCAAAGATGACTGGGGCAATGGTATATGCTCCGATAAACACGGACACATCTATGTCGTGGGTGAACATCGCGATTCACTCTATATGGACACAGTGATTGTTAAGAACTATGATAAGCGCGATGCCTTTATCTTCAAAGTGGATGCCAATACAGGTAAGCCTTATTGGGGTAAACGCGCCGGCTCTGATTTGGGAAGCGAGCGTGCCAATGATGTTTGGGCCGATTCGAATTGCCATGTTTATGTAGCAGGTGATATCAATGAAGGCGGAAAGTTTGGCGATAATATCGTAGTTCCTGCTGGAAAAGATCTCCAAGCCTTTGTGGCAAAAATATCTCCGGAAGGAAAATGGCAATGGGCTATATCAGGTGGAGGAACCGATAGCAATGATCGTGGTAATGCCATCGCCAAAGGGAAAAATGCCCAGATATATACTTGTGGTTTCTTCCGGTCCAATGCCACCTATGGCTCTTCTTCGTTAAGTTCGGTCGGGTCAAGCGATGGCTTCTTTGCGCGGGTCGTAGATTCGGCCTATTACAAGGGTACATCGTTTAGTCTCAGCAAACCCTCAGATACAGCCTTATGCAAAGGCGAAGTGCTCACGATGAAAATTCAGGATCATGCCTATTTCGATTACAATCCAAAGACGGGTGTCACGCCCAATTCCGATACATCTGAACTGACCTTTGACCCGGCTGTAAACACTACCTATACGCTCACCGGATTTAGTGTGGGTGAATGTCCTGCGTATGATACCCTTACCTTCACGGTGGTCAGAGCGCCATCACCGATTGCCGAATTTTCAGTGAACCCTTATGAAGCACCGATAGCAAATCCGGTTTTTGTATTGAATAATGTAAGTTTCTATGCAAGCTCCTACGAATGGTATTACAACAATCTCTTGTTTTCAACCCATAAAGATGAACAGCAATCGTTTGCTCTTGCAGGCGACTATTGCTTTACCTTGGTGGCCATCACCGATGCAGGATGCAAAGACACTGTCACGCATTGTGGTAACATTTACGAAAAAGAACTGGTCTTTTTCCCGAACGCCTTTTCTCCCAATGGCGATAACCTGAATGACGGCTTCGGTCCGGTATTTTATAATGTCACATTCGATAAGATGAAGAACTACGCCTTTGCCATTTATAACCGGTGGGGTCAAATGGTATTTGAAACCGATAACCCGCAAGCTCGCTGGAACGGACTGACTAAAAATAACGGTATAATGGAATCAGGTGTGTATTATTATTATTGCAAATTCACCACACCGCATGGCGAAAAGTATGATAAGAAAGGCGATGTGACGTTAATCAGATAACACCTTCCTCAGTGATAATTAAATGGCTTACACCGCGAAACTTTCGCCACAACCACAACTGCGGCTTGCATTCGGATTCACAAAATTGAATCCTTTGCCGTTTAATCCGTCCGAAAAATCCAATTCAGTATTTACCAGATATAAGAAACTTTTCAGGTCGGTAACGATCTTGATGCCTTTATCTTCAAATACCTGATCCATAGATTTCATTTCATTGTCGAAATCGAGTTTATAGCTCAATCCGCTGCATCCACCGCCTACCACACTCACACGCACAAAATGCGTATCATCGAGTCCGGCCTCATTGAAAAGCTGTTCCACTTTCGCTTTCGCCTTATCGCTGATATAAATGCTGTTTTCCAATGCTGTTTCCATGAAAATGTATTTTACTGTGGCAAAACTACATTATTCTCTACATTTGCTGTTCATAAATTCTATTTACAACGTATCATGAAAAACCTTTTCGATACCGGTGCTGCCGACGAAATCAAACAACGAATACATCGCCTGACACCCACAACAGTCGCAGGCTGGGGCAAAATGAACGTGGCTCAAATGCTGGCTCATTGTCAACGACCCATGGAAATGGCACTCGGAGAAATACCTCTTACACCTGCTGGATTTTTTAAAAAAATACTGGGTCGTATGATCAAAGGTGTCATTACCAGCCCAAAACCTTATAAACCCAATCTGCCCACTGATGTAGCGTTTATCACCACTGCAAGCGAACATGATTTTGAACTTCAAAAGGAAAAGCTGCTAAACACGGTCAACCGATTTATTCAACATCAGGATAAGGTCGCCGATATCCCGCATCCTTTTTTTGGCAAACTCAGCAAGGACGAATGCGGTAAGGCACAATACAAACATATGGATCATCATCTTGGTCAGTTCGGGGTCTGAGTGTTACCTCATGCTAGCATTGGCCTTCCATACGACAAACTTGTTCAATAATTGTTTGTTTTCACCCTGACATCAGTGCGCTTTTCATGCAAGTGGATTTGGTTTTATCCCCATGTGATATTCAGGGTAGACCAAGCTCTTTTGCTCACATACAGTTGTAAATTCCAATCGGTATAAAAAAGAAACTCCCTTGCGCCATTGTTGGTGTTATTCACCAACAATTCTTTTTCACATCTCTGTTGGTTCAGAGAACCACTTTTATCTGTAGTTCAACATGCCGCAAAGCCGAACATTCTATACAGCAGTTTTTAATAAATTGGAAATCAACATGTTGAAAACTGCTATTCTCGGGTTTTAATGGAGTTCGCTTCATTGAGGGAAAATCGAACATCACGATTAAACCTTAGGAAAACATCAGATATAATTAGGGCTTGCTGAAAAAGTCTGAAGTGCATCAGGTACGAGCCGGCAAAACGAAGCTGTATTGATATACTGCGAGTTGCAGCCGGCGAAGTAGATGGTGTGCTTCAGGCTAACGAAATTGTGGAAGGTTTCGTAATAGCT
>CAIQUX010000045.1 GCA_903875055.1 uncultured Bacteroidota bacterium | reverse complement strand
ATTTGCAGACAGTGGAGTAAATGGAATACCATTATTGATTCCTCCGGTCCATGCATAGCTAGTGGCACCACCACCGGTGAGTGTCGTCGGATGGCCTGTACAGACATTCTGGGGTGAGGCATTGGCAGTAACGGAAGGAAGGGAATTCACTATTACGGTAACGGTCTTGGTGGCTGAACATCCAAGGGCATTCGTGCCTGTGACGGTATAGGTTGCAGTGGCGGCAGGTACAAACGGAACGCCATTGCTTGCACCGCCCGACCAAGTATAGCTTGTGGCTCCGCCTCCGGTCAAAGTAGTTGGATTTCCCTGACAGACGTTTGCCGGATTTGCATTGGCTGTTACAAGAGGGAGCGGATTGACGGTGACTGATTGTGTGGCAGTAGCGGTGCAGCCATTCGCGGCAGTACCCGTGACAGTATAGGTAGCACTTGCCGGCGGAGTAAAGGATGTATTGTTGGCAACACCTCCCGTCCATGTATACGATGAAGCGCCATTGCCGGCCAATACGGTAGTAGCACCCTGACAAAGCGTTGGCGGATTTGCCTGTGCGGTCACGGTAGGGTTTGGTAAAAGAGCGATTGCAATGCTTGAGGTCTTACTGCATCCATTGGCATCTGTGCCTGTGACCGTGTATGTATTTGCAGATAATGGAGTAAAGGGAACTCCATTATTGATTCCTCCTGTCCATGTATAGCCATTGGCTCCACCTCCGGTGAGTGTGGTTGGATGTCCTGTGCAGACATTCTGAGGTGAGGCATTGGCAGTAACGGAAGGAAGAGAATTCACAAGAACTGAAACCAATGTACTGTCTGAACAGCCACTTGTATCCGATGCAGTGAGTGTATATGTGCTAGAGGTTAAAGGTATGAACGGAATACCATTATTTATTCCGCCAGACCAATTGAAGGTTAATGAACCGCTTGCCGTCAATGCTGTAGACTCACCCGAACACAGGACCGTATCTCCAGATATTGTATACGTTGGTAAGACGCAACAACTAACATTTGTACAGGCTGAACTGTCTCTAATTATTGTTGAATTATTGGCCTTCATGAAACCACCAACCAGTAAACCAAATCCGTTTGTTCCTGTAAATGAGTTTCTGTTATAGTCGGTAATAGTTAATTGGTGAATTCCAGCATTCAGATAAACAATGGTATCAATAAGGGTTCCGACATCATAGTAAGTTGTATTCCATACCGGAGTATCCTTTAAAAGGATCAGTCCATCCAGATACACAGTGCAATAATTATCTCGCTTCACAGTAAATTTCAAATTCAACGTATCGTAATGACATAACCTGAATTCCTTCCTGAATGAAATGCTGTCATCAGGATTGGTTACATACGCAAAGATTGTCCAGCTTGATATACAGGAAATCCATTTAGCAGAAGGGAATGCCGGCAGGTTTAAATATTGGTAAGTACATTGTGTGGATGGCACATTGCTTGGCGCGGAAATTGAATTGCTCAAGATCTTCCATTGCGAAGCAATTGTCAGAACAGGCAAGGAGTCAGTCAGACAAGAATCAAGTAGTGTCTGCGCTTTTGCAGGGGTATTAATAATGAGGATGATAATAAACAAGAAGTATTTTATTTTCATATCCAATGTGGGGTTTAAAGAACAATCGAAATGCCGAAAAACGTGTTGGCTATTTCGTTTTTGCTAAACAAATCTATATAAAATTTCGTCGTTTGTTGATTTAACTGCCACTTAGTTCAAAATATTACTTCCAGGCTGAATACCCAATTGCGTCGATCTTAATTTTACTTCACAACTTTCTATCTTAGTATTGAGTGCCAGTCTTTTGATTTAATTCTTTTTCTGGTCCGGGATATAATAATGAAACGGAGGCGTTCCTTTCATACTTCTGTCTTTCTCAATGATCGCATACGCAGCCCATCCGATGGTATTCCAAACAACTTTTTGAAGTAATGCGGCATTTCTTGTGAGATAAGCGTAAGGTATCAGCAAGGGCGATAATATCCTTACAATTGTTGACCGTACATAGCCAACCTCAATCGGGTTGCAGGAATAATATTTAGCCATACGATAAAATGACTGTGGCGTCCAAGGTCTTTTGGTATGAGTGGGATCATCATAGAATGACAAGGAACAAAATTTATCATAGTCGAATGACATGCCTGATTGCCTTAAACTTTTTTCTGATGGAGCCTCCAGATACAGTTTTCCTCCTGGCTTTAACACTCTCATACATTCCTGAAAAAAAGATAATGGATCGTTGAGGTGCTCGATGATATGGCTCGCCACGATGTAATCAAAAAAATCAGATTCAAATGGAATGGGTTCAGTATTAAGGTCTGCTTTTTTAAAGGTATAGTTAGGCGGAATAGCTTCATAGACATCTACATAATCAACTCCATAGTGCTGAATATTTGGATGGGTGTCTTTAATTCTTTTATACTCACTGAATTCAAGTGCTCCTATATCTAAAAGTTTACCTTCGTTTGGTAAGGATGAATTAAATTTTTCTAATGCACTGATTATTATTTTCACAATATCTTTTTTTATAAATTAATGATTCGTTCTGTTGGTTTCTATTTGGCTTTATTTTTTGAAAATCTTTATTGTTTCGTGTTTCTCTCTACCAAGTGTTACAAGATAAACACCAGGATTCAATTCATTCAGGTCAATTATGTTTATAATGGATTTTAATTCTCCTGTTTTCATTATTCTTCCAAAAAGGTCTTTGATTGAAAATTGACTTCCAAGTAGCTCATCTGAAATCTCTATTGTAACGAAATCTTGAATCGGGGAAGGATATATTTTGTATATTTTTTGATTTGTTGTAGTTTCTATTCCTGCCGGAATGCTTTGAAAGAGAAGCGTTATTTCTGCTTGTGTAAGTGCACGGTTCCAAAAACCAATATCATCAAGATAACCAGTCATCCATTGTGCATCGTCTGGATCCGCTCCGAAAACCAAATTATTTGTACCACCATAACAAGTTCCAGATGTGTAATTTATTGAATCAATTTTAACCCCATCTAAATATAGTTTTGATAGTATACTGTCCTGCACTATGATGATATTATGCCACGCATTATTGAGATTACTTAAAGTCATTATCGCCCCTTTACACTTTTGGAATAAATTAAAATTCCGATTTGTAAAATCATAGGAATATCCCAAACTATGATTTGTACCGTTTCCAAACTTAAAGTATGTGTCAAACGTTTTTTGAAGATCCGCATTACCAATATATTTTACCCAAGCCGACACTGTTGTTCTTGTTACATTCATAATACCTGTCGAGGGTACAAAAATATTATCTGATGTACCGTTGAACAAATAAGCAGAATTACTATTCCCGTGTCTATCTGTAGTTAAGGTCGCGCCGTTCACCGTTCCATTATGCCCGTTACCGCTCACATCATTCGCATTACCGCTGAATGGCCAATAACCGATTAGTCCGGTTGTGGGAACATAGCTTGGAATCTGCGCATTCGCCTGTACGCTGATTGTTAAAATAATGAAGAATATTACTTTATTCACATGTTAGTTTTTAAAAATCTTCAGGGTCTGCTTATTCTCTGTTCCAAAGGAAATCAAGTAAACCCCTGTACTTAATTCGTTCAGGTTAATTTGATTGATTGTTGATGCCAGTTGCCCCTGTTTCAGGATTCTGCCGGTGAGGTCAGAAATCGCAAAGCTACTTCCGGTGAATGTTGAAGGCACTTCGATGGTAACCGACTCCGTAGCCGGATTCGGATACAGGATGACATCCTTCTTTTCGATGACCTGATCGACTCCCACCGAAATCGCCTGATAGAGCCCGAGGATTTCCGATTCACTCAGCACCCTGTTCCACATACCGATATCATCCATATAGATGTCTGAGGGTTGGCCATGCAGGACACCTAAGGTATTACCTCCATTGGCAAGTGTGAATTGTGCAGTTGAAGTTAGCGGCCAGGTATGATTCAACGTAAAAAGAAGTGTACCGTTCTTATACATTTTTGTAATCCCGCCCGTATGCGTATACGTAAAGTTGACCCAATTATTGATCAACTGGCTTTGTGCTCCTAATGACAGAGAACCTACATCGGTACTGCACATCCCGAACCGCACGGAATCGCCCCATTGCCAGATATGGGGTGTACCATTGCAGACCTTGTTCTGATTCAGGTCGACGATGACATCTGGAACAAGAAAGCCATTCAGTTTCTGCCAATAGGAAAATGAAAAATCTGATTGAAGGTTTAATGGGAGGTTCAGCACCTCGACATAATCAATATCGAAATACAGACAGGCGTTGGGCGTACCGTTCCGGTTGGCTGAAGCAGTAGCTCCGTTATTGATACCGTTATGCCCGTTTCCGCTGATATCATTGGCATTGCCGTCCAGAGGCCAGTAGCCGATGATTCCGGAAGCCGGCACATAACTCGGCAATTGCGCATTCACCTGTAAACCTAAACAGAGACATAAACATGTGATCAATAGTTTCATCTTATGTGTTTTAATGCAGTAAAGGTATTCCTTATTATGAGATATGTATAATGCTCGTGCCTTCATTTTCGAACTGGAAAGGAATCTGATGAAGGTCGTTCAATACATTACTGACAGTCTCTTTCTTATCATCCGGCACGTAGAACACAAAAAAGCCGCCGCCACCTGCGCCCAGCAGTTTTCCGCCTATCGCACCTGCCTGCCTTGCCCTGTTGTAGATATCATCCAGAAAATCGTTGGAGATCGCAGACGATAATCCCCTTTTGGCCATCCATGCCTCATGCATCAGTTCGCCGAAGCGAGTCAGGTCCTCCTCTGTTTTCAGGATCTCCAGTCCGTCTTCGACCATCTGACGGATTCGGACCATGTCCTGAGTAATTTTATTTTCCTTAATATTTTTTATCTGCTCTTCCAATACCTGATGTGCAAAACGGGAAACGCCCGTATAAAACATCATCAGGTTGTTTTGTAATGCCGCAAGCTTCTCCGTTGGAATCGTAATCGGCTCCACGACCAGTTTCCCTCCGGGTTCAAACCGCATATAATTCAAACCGCCGTAGGATGCAGCCAGTTGATCCTGCACGCCGACCCTTTCATTCAACAAGGTCTGTTCTACATAAATTGCCTCTGTTGCCAATTGCTCCTTGCTCACTTGCTTCCCTTTCAGGGTATATAATGCATGCAGTAACCCCACTGTAAACGAGGAGGACGACCCAATGCCCGTGCGTGCGGGAAGGTCCGAGATGATACTAATCTCAAGTCCGTTGGGTATTTCAAGGAATTTGATGCATTCCCTAACCACAGGATGTTGTATTTCATCAACTTCGTT
>CAIQUX010000044.1 GCA_903875055.1 uncultured Bacteroidota bacterium | reverse complement strand
GTAGGAGGGATGGAAAAATGAAGATTTTTTTACTTACTGTTAGCAGCTTTTAAGAAAAAGGGCGGTTTAGGCTGTTTGGCTTTAAATAAATACAATTTAAACGGCAGGATGATAGGCAAATAATGTACTGAAAAACGAATAACTAATGTTTTGATCTACAATACATCTATCGATGGACCGATAACCGCTATGAATAGGCTAGGCAGCCTGTCAATGGAGTTGGATTAGAATTAGTTTTGATTATCTTTGAAGGAGTAAGTGTTGTACCTGAATACTAAATGAAATTTGTATCGTAGAAGAAGAATAACACTTGTTGACTTTGGCACGAAAATATCAATCATATGAAATCATTTAGCACTCCAAATAGATTATGTAAGCATAGAGACAGAAGCTATTTCGTTCATCACAACGAACATTTCATATAAAGAGAATAACGAAGATTAATTAATGAATACATGGCGAAAAAGGAAGTAAAGGAAAAAGCAATTGAAGTAACCCTATGGGACGCAGCCACTAAGTTGCGTGGTAGCGTTGAGCCTGCTGAATATAAACATGTAGTATTGGGACTGATTTTCCTGAAGTTTGCCAGTGATAAGTTTGAAGAACACCGTAAAAAGCTGATAGCCGAAGGCAAAGAGAAATACATTGAAATGGCTGATTTCTATAATATGAGCAATGTGTTCTTTTTAGAAGAAATAAGCCGTTGGAGTTATCTGATAAAGCGAGCCAAACAAAACGATATAGCGTTGCTGATTGACACGGCCTTGCATACTATTGAAAAAGACAACAAAGCGTTGAAAGGGGCGTTGCCTGATAACTACTTTTCCCGATTGGGTTTGGATGTAACCAAACTGGCTTCTTTGCTGGATACTATTAACGATATAGACACCACCAAAGACCCGAAACAAGATGTTGTTGGCAGAGTGTATGAATACTTTCTTTCCCGGTTTGCCTTAGCTGAAGGAAAGGGTAAGGGTGAATTTTACACACCTAAAAGCATCGTAAACCTGATAGCTGAAATGATTGAACCTTATAAGGGCATAATCTATGACCCTGCCTGTGGATCGGGTGGTATGTTTGTACAATCTATTAAGTTTATTGAAGCCCATCATGGCAATAAAAAGGAAATTTCTATTTACGGACAGGAATATACCAATACCACCTACAAACTTGCCAAGATGAACCTGGCCATACGTGGCATTTCGGGTAATTTGGGCGAAAAGGCGGCAGATACCTTTGGTGATGACCAACACAAAGACCTCAAAGCCGATTATATCATGGCAAACCCTCCATTTAACCAAAAAGACTGGAGAGGCGAAAATGAATTGATAGACGACCCACGTTGGAGAGGTTATGACGTGCCTCCAAAGAGCAACGCTAACTATGGTTGGATTTTGAATATGGTATCTAAACTTTCAGATAATGGCATTGCAGGTTTCATTTTGGCCAATGGTGCATTGAGTGGTGGTGGCGAAGAATATAAAATACGCAGAAAGTTGATTGAAAACAATCTGGTGGAAGCCATTTTGGTATTGCCACGCAATTTGTTTTACACTACCGACATCAGTGTTACACTATGGATAGTAAACAAGAACAAAAGAGCACAAAACAAAAAAGTAGGTGACGAAATCCGCAACAACCGCAATCGTGAGAATGAAATTTTATTTATGGATTTGCGTCAATTGGGCGAACCGTTTGAAAAAAAATACACACAGTTTTCTGATGACGACATTAGAAAGGTAACAAGCACTTACCACCACTGGCAAACTAAAGAAATTGAAAATATTCCCGAGTTTTGTTATACCGCTTCGTTTGATGAAGTAGCCAAAAAGGATTTTTCCTTGGTGCCAAGCAAATACATTGAATTTGTAAACCGTGATGAAAATATTGACTTCGACGAAAAAATGATAGCTCTACAAACCGAATTTGCTGAATTACTGAAAGCCGAAGCCGCATCTAAAAATGATTTATTAACCGTATTTAAAGAATTGGGTTATGAAATTAAATTATAAACCGCTTGGTAAATACATACAGCCATTTGATATACGTAATTCAGAGTTGTTAGATTTACCTTTAATGGGTTTGAGTGTTTCGAAAAGATTTATGCCAACCATTGCAAATCTTGTTGGGACGGATATGAAAACATATAAAATCGTTTATAGAAATCAATTTACCTATATAGCAGATACATCAAGACGCGGAGATAAGATAGCCATTGCTTTAAATGACAAGTTTGATAAAATGCTTGTGTCTCAAGCTTACACACCTTTTGAAGTTAAAGACAGCAACGATCTCGAGCCAGAATATTTGATGATGTGGTTTCGTAGACCAGAGTTTGACAGGTATGCAAGATTTATGAGCCACGGAAGTGCAAGGGAAATTTTTGACTGGGACGAAATGTGTAACACACTTTTACCTGTTCCACATATTGACAAACAACGAGAAATAGTAAAAGAATACAACGCAATACAAAACCGTATAGTTCTGAACCAACAATTAATACAAAAACTCGAAGAAACGGCACAGGCTATTTATAAGCAGTGGTTTGTGGATGATGCAGATGATAATTGGGTAAAAACTGAAATTAAAGACTTTGGAAATGTTGTAACAGGAAAAACACCTTCAAGCGAAAACCCAGAAGAT
>CAIQUX010000043.1 GCA_903875055.1 uncultured Bacteroidota bacterium | reverse complement strand
TTAGCGGTGGTTTGAACGAGGTTTCTTTCCAGATTCGTTTGAGTGAGGCCAACAACGCTATTTCATATGCCTATGGGCCTGCGCCAGGAACCAACAGTCGCACAGCCTATGTTGGATTATCAGGTGCTTCTACCGCTGATTATCAGGGTCGTACGACCAGTACCAACTGGGCGGCTACGACAGCCAGTGCAGCCATTACGAATACATGTACCATTTCATCGACTGTTCGTCCTGTAAATGGATTAGTGTTTACTTGGGCGCCACCATTATCTACTCCTTGTGCCGGTACACCGGCGCCGGGTACTACCGTAGCTTCGACAAATCCAGCTTGCTCGGGTACCAATTTTACCTTATCAATGTCTAATGCCTTTGTAGGGGTTTCAAATCTGTCCTTCCAATGGCAGAGTGATGCCGGTGCCGGGTATACGAATATAGCCGGTGCGACCAATGCAACCTATACAGCCAATCAAACGGCAGCGACCAGTTATCAGTGTGTTGTTACATGTATAGGTTCTGGATTGAGTGCTACATCAACGAATCTGGCCGTTCCTATGGCTTCGTTCTATAGCTGTTATTGCAAGCCAACGTATTCTACCGGTACAAGCTCTTGTACATATGGAGTCATTTCAAATGTGACATTGAATACCTTGGTTCATGCTCCTGCCTGCTTGAGCGCAGCACCTTATACATTTTATAATGCACCGGTCGGTGCAGCCACTACGTCTATCATGCAAGGGCAAACCTATACCCTTTCAGTAACGAGCGGTATATATAATGGCGTGGGTGTATGGATAGATTTCAACCAAAATGGAATCTTTGATGCCAGTGAGTTTTTTAATATTTCGGGAAATAATAACTCTTCAGGATCAAGTTGGACAGGCACTGTCGCAGTAACCGTACCTTATAGTGCTGTTGGCGGCCTTACCGGCATGCGTGTAATGACAGCGTATTACTGTTGTTATCCAGCCGCGATTACATCAACTAACGCTTGTTCTGTCTTTACCTATGGTGAATCAGAAGATTATGTAGTTAATATTCTTGTTGCTCCGCCTTGCTCGGGTACACCAAGCCCTGGTAATACCATTGCCAGTCCTGCCTCGGTATGTCTAGGCGCCACAGCAACCTTTAGTTTACAAAATTTAACTATTGGAACCGGTGTTACTTATCAATGGTTTAATAATGCAAACCCAGGTGGAATTGCGGGGGCTACAGCCTCAACTTATTCTCAAGTTTGTTCTGGTCCTGACAATGTGTATTGTACAGTGACTTGTTCTGGTAATACTGGAACGTCTGTTTCGGTAGCCTTAGCTGTTAATTCGTTTTTTAACTGCTATTGCACTTCAAGCGCAACGTCTACTGCCGATGAGGACATCTCAAATGTCCATTTCGGTACATTAAATAACACTTCAGGTTGTGCTACCTTGGCTCCTGGTCCTGGATCAGTAGTTTCAATGTATAGTAACTATAAGTCAGGAGTCGGTGCTCCAGCAGCTCCGAATGTTTCTCAAGGCGATAACGTACCTTTTTCTGCTACCATGACTACATGCGGAGGCTCGTATGGTAATAGCTTTAAAATTTATATCGATTATAATCATAATGGTTCATTTAGCGATGCGGGTGAGTTAGTATGGAATGGGCCAAGTGTGACGGGTAATCATACCGATGCAGGAACCATTTCGATACCGATGACAGCGTTGACTGGACTTACAGCAATGCGTGTTGTGGATGTAGAAGGTGGTGCTACGTCACCATGCGGCACGTATACATGGGGTGAAACTGAAGATTATTTAGTTAATATTCTTCAAGCCCTTCAATGTGCCGGAACACCAAATCCTGGTAATACCTTAGCGAATGGTACATCAGGATCAGTGAATGTTTGCCCGGGTGCAGTCAACTTCAGTTTACAAAACTTTACCTCGGGTACAGGAGTTACGTATCAATGGAATAACCTGAACGGTCCTGTAACGGGGGCTACGAATGCTACCTATTCTCAAGTAATGTCAGCGTATGATGAAATCTACTGTGATGTAACCTGTTCTGGTCTTACGGTTTCATCATCGGTTTTGATTGTAAACATCAATTCGTTTTTAAACTGTTATTGTGTACCTCCAACTACAGTGTACAACTGTACTTATGATTGGATAGGTAATGTGACAATCGGTACGATCAATAATACCAGCGGATGTACCGCACCTTATATCCATTATCCTGCCAGTGGTTCAACCACTTCCACATTGATCGCAGGCACCAGCATGCCTATTTCATTGAGTTGTGTTGGCTATTCAGGTTATTTTGATGTATTCCTTGATGCAAATCAGGACGGTATCTTCCAGACATCTGAGCGTATCCTGACTGACTTCATGGTAGGCCCTACAGGCTCATCATTAGGTAATTTTACAGGAACCACGACACTGAATATCCCTGCCGCCGCCTTGAGCGGTACTACGGTGATGCGTGTTCGTTATGACTATAGCTATACCGCGTATAACGGTTTAGGAGCCGAGGATCCTTGTGCTCAATTATATGAAGGTGAAACAGAAGATTATACTGTCACTGTTGTGACTTTACCTGCCACACCGGCTACACCTATAGAAGTGGGTGTTCCTAACTGTGCTGTGGGTGGTACGTTGCAGTCGGGTGGAACGGCCCCTATAGGTCAAACATGGTATTGGGAAACTACAGCTACAGGCACCAGCACTGCGCAGCCTGCCAGCTCTAACCTTTCCATATTATCAAACGGTACGTACTATGTAAGAGCTCAGGACAATACCTATCTGACATGGTCAGCAGCTTCATCATCAGTGACTGTAACAGATTTCCCTGTTGGACCAGCCGATCCTGCAACTGCAGTTTCCGGCGGTAACCCTGCTTGCGGATCTGTAACCTTACTTTCCTCACCTGCTTTAGCCGGAATAACCAACTACTGGCAAGGAACCAATGCCGTGGGTACAAGTACTTCAAGCATAGCAGATGATGTAGTGAACAACTATCCGTATGTTGCTTCTACGAATGGTATTTATTATATCAGAGCCCAGGATAATGTATCCTATTGCTGGAGCAATCCGGTGCCTACAACGGTATCGATTTATGCGTTACCTACCGCACCGGTGTTAACAGCAACGCCTGGTACTATCTGTCCGGGTTCAACCAGTGCCTTGACAGCGATAGCGCCAAGTGCACCGGCTTCAGGCTATTCTGTGGCTTCAATTCCTTACGCGCCAACAACACCTCCTGCTACGACTAATCCTGGCCCTGCTGGTGATGATGTGGTCAGTGGTTCTATTCCAATAGGATTTAACTTCAGTTATTATGGAACGACCTATACGAGTTTCGTAATTTCTACCAATGGATTTATGTCATTTGATGCAGCTCCTGGATCAGGATGTTGTTCTGGTCAGGCTATTCCAAGTACAGTGACACCAAATAATGTGATAGCTACTTGCTGGACCGACTTAAATACGGGCAGTGGAGGTACTATCGATTACTATAACTTAACAAGTCCAAATCGCATGGTGGTAAGGTTCAATGGTGTTGCTCACTTCGGTGGCACTCCACAGGTCACTAGTGAAATTATCTTGTATGAAACCGGTATCATCGATATTCATAATACATCCATCAACTCACAAGGTACCATGACACAAGGTATCGAGGGTCCTGGAGGTCTTGCAGCGACACCAGTACCTGGACGTAATGCGGGAGCATGGACAGCCACCAATGATGCCTATCGCTTCAGTCCGATTCAAGCATTCGGTTTCATGTGGACGCCTAATGGCCCTGCGAATGGAATGAATGCAGGTGACGAAACATTAGCTAATATTACTGTAAACCCATCGTCTTCTATCAATTATACGATGACGATTACAGATCCTGCTCATGGTTGTCAAAATGCATCTTCTATCGCTGTGAATGTGATGACTATTGCACCGGCACCTACTACAGTAGGCGCTTCCACTCCTTGTGGTGCAGCAACGGTTACGTTGACTGCTACGGGTACAGGGGGTACTTTACGTTGGTATAATGCACCTGTAGGCGGCACCTTAGTGGCTTCCGGTACATCTTCATTCACAACGCCTTTGATCAATGCAACGACTACCTATTATGTTGAAGAATATAATGGTGCTTGTTCTGGGCCAAGAGCTCCGGTGACTGCAACATATACGCCTTCAACATCAGTCACTGCATCAAGTAACGTCCCTTCTGTTTGCGCAGGTGGTCCGGCTATCTTGACTGCAAGTTCTGCGAACCCTAACTATGCTTATACATGGCAACCAGGTGGAATGACAGGTGCCTCTGTAACAGTTAACCCACTTGTCAACACGACCTATACCTTAACCGGTGTCGATGGTTTTTGTGTGAATGTGGCTACAGTGACTGTATTGTCAGGTCCTCTTCCTACGATACTTTCTGTAACCGCCACTCCAAGTACAATGTGTGCTGGTGCAACCAGCCAATTATTTGCAGCTGTATTGGGAGGTTCAGGTTCTACTGCTCCTACCTATTGCTCTGTGACTAATGCAGGTTCTTCTTGTATAACATCAGTAATCCTGAATACATTAAGCAGTACTCCTCCTTCTTGTGTTTCTCCTTACTATCATTTTAATGCACCAACAGGAGCGAATACTACGTATCTGACTCCAGGAGCAACGTATACATTTGATCTGGTTACTGCAGGAGCATCCATTGCTTCAGTTTGGATTGACTTTAACAGAAATGGTGTGTATGAAGCCTCAGAATGGTCTCAGGTATGGACAAACGCATCTTCTGGCACTATTTCTATCACTGTACCTCTTGGTGCTACACCAGGAGCAACCGGTATGCGTGTTCGTTCACGTCTGAGTGGAAATATAAACGGTGCTGGTGATGGTTGTTTAGCGATGGGTTCTGGTTCAACTGAAGACTATGTCGTTACCATTGTTGGTGGCGGTGGCTTCAACTATTCATGGACAGGAAGTGGATTAAGCAGTTCAACTGCGTATAATCCTACAGCTACACCAAGTTCAACTAATACATATGTCGTAACAGTGGCTGATGCTATTACAGGTTGTACAAGCACAGGTTCTGTTGTATTGAATGTGATTCAATTAGCTCCAGCCCCTACAGTGGTAGGTGGAGCAACAGCATGTGGAATTGGTACAGTAGCGTTAAGCGCCAGCGGAACAGGTGGTACTTTGAACTGGTATGATGCCCCAACAGGCGGAACGCTTGTTTATACCGGTACGTCATATACAACACCAGCCATCAGTGCAACTACCACATATTATGTTGATGAAACAAACGGAGCCTGTACAGGACCAAGAGCCGCAGTTGTGGCTACGTTCACGGCTTCATATGCTATTACAGCAACAAGTAATGTGACGTATGTATGTGTGGGCGGTGCTAACAGTAGCGCAGTTCTTACTGCTTCATCTGTGAATCCTAACTATTCTTATACATGGCAGCCAGGTGGAATGACAGGAGCTTCAGTGACTGTTACGCCAACAGGTACAACTACATATACTGTAACAGGTGTTGATGGTCCATGTTCTAATTTGGCTACAGTTGTAGTAAACGGCCCTCAAGTACCGGTGATTTCTTCTACAACAGCTACGCCTAATGTCCTTTGTGGCAGCGGTACTAGCCAATTACAAGTTAATGTGATTGGTGGTACAAGCGGATTAGCAACAGGTTATTGCACACCGGTTTATACTTATGGTTGTGGTTTCCCTGATGTCATTACCGATGTCGTATTTGCAGGTATCAATAATTCAACTGGAACGACTTGCGGCCAAGGAGCCAATTTAGGTTATGACCCTATCTACACATCTCCAAACCCAAGTGTGAATGCAGGTGGCACTTATGCGCTTTCTGTATCAACAGGTGGTGATGTGGAAGGAGCGGCCGTTTGGATTGATTATGATCATAGCGGAACATTCGATGCCGGTGAAGAAGTCCTTTCAGGATTAGCCGGAACAAATCCTGCTACCTATGGTGCTTCAGTAACGATTCCTATGTCTGCAGTAGGTGGACAAACAATGATGCGTGTTCGTTGTACTTATAGTGCAAACCCTACAGGTAATCCTTGTGGAAGTGTAACGTTTGGTGAGACAGAAGATTACTATGTAACCATAGTTCCATCAGCAGCTTATAACTACTCATGGACACCTACGGCTACCTTGAGCAGTTCAACTGTTTACAACCCAACAGCAGCATTATCTTCAACTACATCTTACGCCGTAACGGTATCTGAGGCTACGTATGGTTGTTCAGTTACTTCAAGTGTTTCAGTGACTGTTAATCAGCCGTCTGCATCAACTGATGCTGTAACAACATGCGCACCTATCGTTTGGAACGGTAGTACGTATTCAACAGCCGGCTTGTATACCTATATAACAACAAATGCTGTAGGTTGCGATTCAGTAGCTACATTAGATTTGACAATTGCTTGCAGTACGGTGGTCAATCTGACCTGCTTTATTCAAGGTTATTTACAACCAGGCAACATTTTGATGGACCCTGTTTTGTCTAACCAAGGTGAAGTCAGTTCAGCGAATGCTTGTGACTCGATCGATGTTGAATTGCATGATATGAATACCTATGCAATGGCACAAAGTGTTCGTACAGTCCTCAATAGGGATGGTACAGCTACCTGCGTATTCTCTTCTATTTCCGGAGATTATTATATCGCTGTAAAACATAGAAATGCTGTACAGACCTGGTCAGCAGCACCAGTAACAGTAGGTTCAACACCAGTTTCTTACAACTTCTCAACAGCCGCCACACAAGCGTATGGTGATAATCAGATAGAAGTAAATACTGGAGTATGGGCTTTCTTTAGTGGTGATATCAGTATTGATGAGAATGTCGATTTATTAGACTTAAACGCGTTGGAATCTGATATCAGTGGCTTTGCTTACGGATATATGCCAACTGACTTGAATGGAGACGGAAATGTGGATTTATTGGATAGTCCTATATTAGAGACTAATATCAGTAACTTTATATTCTCTAATCATCCATAATAATCAATAAACAATCAGATTCAAGTAAAATGATTGAAGATTGAATATCAAACGAAAAACAGGGTTGTCGGGTTCAACCGATAACCCTGTTTTTATTCATCGAATATAAATTGTTAAATTTTCTTCACTTTGATTCTTTTCTAGTAAATAAGGTTAACTTTATCGTATTAGAAGTCATGGGAAGATTGACTAGACTTGAGAAATAAAAATACTTACAATTAAAAAAATTAAAATCATGAAAACAGTTATCAATGCAAAATCAAAAGGTCTGTTCTTGACTCTGGGATTAGGGCTATTATCGTTCGCTGGGTTTTCACAGGAGCATATTACCTTAAGTGTAGAGAACATTACAGCCAAATCAAATACTCTGGAGTATGATTTGTTCATTGTCAATGACGGAACGACTTCATTGAAGTTGGCCGGATGCGCTTATGGCGTCAATTACAACGGTGTTATTCTGAATGGAGGTAATCCTTCAGATGCGGCTTATGCGTTCGTAGAAGGCACTCGCTCAAGAGGAGTAAGTGGTTTGTCGGCATACAGTCTGTTAAATACAAACAAGGAAGGGCTTAATCAATTACGTTTCACTACCAAGCCTTCATTAAAGGCTGATGCGACGCCACTACCTATTAATGTTCCATATAAAGTCGGACATTTCGTATTTACAAACAATAAGCCTTGGGCTAGCAATAGTAACCCTTCCATTTCATTGAGTGAGTTTACAGTGCCAGGTGCCACGGTTTCCTGTGCGTTGGCGTATGTGAATTCAAATACTAATTATACAGGGTTTAGTGTCGCGAAGAAAAACTTGAGTGTCAGAGTAGCTAACTCTCCGGTGTTGAATCCATTAAGTACTACAGACATGAGTTCTACATTGAACGGAGCTGTTAGAACGCAATCCACGCAGACGCAAGATATCACAAGGCAAGGTCTGACAGAAGCTGCGATTACAATGTATCCAAATCCTACACAGGATGTGGTGAATATTGACTTATACGCTTCTTCTGTTGTGAATACCATAGTAAAAGTATCTGATATCAGAGGTCGTATTGTTAAACAAATTCAAGCCAGATCTGAAAAAGGGTATAACCAAGTTTCGGTAAGTTTGAGTGAAGTGCCAAGTGGTGTTTACACCGTACAGGTATTTCAGGATAGTCAATTGAGCTTTACAGATCAGGTGACTAAAAAAGACTAATACATACATTAGATCGTTATTGAAAAAGCTGTTTCATTTACTTGGAACAGCTTTTCTTTTTAAAGGAAGTGTTTTGTATGTGAAAAATTACGTTATTTACATAAGAATGGTAATCCTCTTTGCATGGCGTTATTTTAAGGGCAGAAAGTCTACACAGGCTATTCAAATTATATCATGGGTCAGTGTCGGGGCTATGGCCATAGGCACAGCAGCATTAATCATAGTGCTTTCAGTGTTCAATGGTTTTGAGGGATTTATCAAGGATTTATATTCTGATTATTATCCCCAATTAAAAATAACGCCGGTTACAGGAAAATCATTCAGGCCATCAGCTCAATTGATAACAGAGCTGAATGGATTAAAAGGGATCAAAGCGGTAAGCAGGACATTGGAGGAGAAGGTACTTTTTACGTTCAATGAAAGCCAGGTGATAGCCAATCTCAAAGGTATTGATAGTAATTATGAAAAGGTAACAGGCATCACTAAAAATGTAAAGTATGGCCATATGAATTTCAATATGCCTGGTGAGATACCGCCTTTGGTCTTAGGAATCGGTGTTTCGAACAGGTTAGGGGCCAGTGAAGAAACACATTTACCGATCACTTGCTACGCCTTTAAAAAAGGCAGCCCATCATTGGCAGATCCTTCATCAGCCTATACTTCTTCACTATTTGAAGTCACGGGTGTTTATAGATTACAGGAGGAAATTGATAACCAATATGCCTTTGCCCCATTAGAGGTTGTAGAAGAGCTGATTGATAAAAGAGGATACGTGAGTGCCCTGGAAATTAGGGTGATAAAAAATGCAGATGAAATATTATTGAAAAAACAAATTCAACATCTGTTGCGTTCAGATAACATTAAAGTTCAAGACAGATTTGAACAGAACAGAACGCTTTACTTCATTTTAAAAAGTGAGAGATGGGCTGTCTATTCAATACTGACGTTAATGTTGGTCATTGCATCCTTCAATATCATTGGGTCTATGTCTATGCTTGTCTTGGATAAGGAAAGGGATATTGCTATCTTGAAAACAATGGGCCTTCATGAAAGAGCCATTAAAAAAATATTTATCAGTACAGGGATATTGCTTTCATTAATCGGTGCATTCATCGGTTGCCTTTTGGCACTGGGGGTTTGTCTTTTGCAGCAGCGATTCGGAGTTGTAAAACTTGGAACCGGCGATTCATTTTTAATCGATGCATATCCTGTGAAGTTATATCTGCCTGATTTTTTGCTGGTACTAAGTACAGTGGTTGTCATTGCTTTTTTTGCCTCACTTTTGCCAGCGATCAGGGCAAGCAAAAAGGCAATAGAGCTAAGGGTCAGGTAAATGCTTTACTGTGCTAACGTTTCGTTCTCACTTCATTTTTCTGATGATACGGGTCCTGTGTTTCAATCCCCAATTGACAAGTTCTTCTGTTACTTTCTCAAGTGATTTTCCGTAAGTAGTAAGCTCATATTCAACCGTTACAGGTTTGGTATCAAGCACAGTCCGTTTGATAAGCTCGTTCATTTCCAGCTCTTTCAGTTCTTGTGAAAGCATCTTGCCTGTAATTTTTCCGACATGGCGCTGCAATTCCTTAAACCTTTTTTTTTCTTCTGTCAATGAAAACATGATGGCCATTTTCCATTTTCCATTCATGATGTTGAGAGTATCGCGCAGAGCCAGCATATTCTTTGAACACACGTCAGAATGGAGACTAATTTTTTCGCTCATGATGATATAGATTAAATGGTTTCTGAAAGGATACTACTATATATTAGGAAATAGGTTACAAATATATACCAATGTCATACATTTGCCAAACAAAGAATAAATAAAATGCAGACACGTAAGAAAATAGAATCTGTTTTTCACCGTCCAGCCCAATATAGTATGGTGGGTGATGGCTTCAGAGTGTATAATTATTTTCCGAACGCTTACCGTATCCGTGAAAAGGTAAGTCCTTTTCTTATGCTTGATTTCGGACCTGAGTTTGATTTTGGACCGTCAGATCATCCACGGGGAGTGGATGTACATCCGCATAAAGGATTTGAAACGGTGACCATTGCGTATAAAGGAAGTGTAGAGCATTATGACAGTGCAGGAAACAGCGGTGTCATTCATCCGGGCGATGTGCAATGGATGACAGCCGGTGCCGGTATATTGCACAAGGAATTCCATGAGAAAGAATTTTCAAAGAAAGGAGGACCCTTCGAAATGGTGCAACTATGGGTCAATCTTCCGGCAAAGGATAAGTTGACAACTCCGAAATACCAATCATTGGTTTCTTCAGAAATACAAAAAGTGATACTTCGGGATAATGCCGGTGAGGTGAATATTATTGCAGGTGAATTTAATCAGATCAAAGGATCAGCTACTACATTCACGGAAATGAATGTACTCGATATCAAATTGAATAAGGACGGAGAATTGACAGCCAATATTCCAGCAATTCATAACACCTCATTGTTAGTAGTGGAAGGGAGTATTGAAGTGAATGGACAAAAAGCAAGTCAACACGATTTTATCCTTTTTAAGAACGAAGGTGAATCGATTCAAATTAAGGCAAGTGAACCTGCCGTCCTGCTCATGCTGAGCGGATTGCCGATCAATGAGCCCATCGCACAATATGGCCCGTTTGTGATGAATACGGCACAAGAACTCGAAGAAGCTTTTGTAGAATTTCAGGCAGGCAAATTTGGCGTATTAAACTAAGGATATGCCAGAAGTATACCACGTCATGCTGAACGAAAAGCAACAGCGTGTTGCCATTCATATCGGAGATGAAATTTAATTTTTGAATTATAAACTACTTTTTATAACAATTAAAAATATAACAAAATGGAAACAACAAAAACAAAATGGGCCATCGACCCATCACACAGTGAAATCGGATTTAAAGTAAAGCATCTTATGGTTACTAATGTACGAGGTACCTTCGGCCAATACGAAGCGAGTATCTATACAACAGGCGATGATTTTATGAGTGCTGAAATTGACTTTTGGTTAAACCCCGCCACCGTCAACACACGTGATGAACAACGTGATGCTCACTTGAAAGCGGCGGATTTCTTTGATGTCGAGAATTTTAAAGAAATCAGTTTTGTAGCCAATACATATGAGAAAGTAGACAATGATGGCAGCTATGAACTGTATGGCGATCTCACGATCAAAGGGATTACAAAACGGATCAAACTTTATGTGGAGTTCGGAGGTGTGGTAAAAGACCCTTGGGGAAATGCCAAAGCTGCCTTTACAATAAACGGAAAAATAAATCGTAAAGACTGGGGCCTTAGCTGGAATGCAGCACTTGAAACCGGTGGTCTTTTGGTTAGTGAAGATGTCTGGATCAACTGTGATGTGCAGTTGGTAAAAGTCGCATAAAAAACATGAAACATATTTCAATCATATCATCAAGTATACGGATCGACAGAAATAGTCACCGGGTAGCCTTGTATTTTAAGAACTATCTGGAAACCAATCGGCTTGCGACTGCCGATATTCTTGATTTGATGGAATATGATTTTCCATTATTCAATGAACGGTTGAAATATCAAAAGAATCCGTCAGCAGCAACTCTTACTTTCGCAGAAAAAGTAAAAGCTGCCGACGGCATCTTACTTGTTACACCGGAATATAATGGTGGCTATCCGGCAAGCATTAAAAATGTGATTGATCTTATGTATGATGAATGGTACCACAAACCGGTAGCCATTTCTACTGTATCTGACGGAAGTTTCGGCGGTACACAAGTTATTACCTCCTTACAATTTACACTTTGGAAGATGAAGGCCTGGACAGTACCCGCTATGTTTCCAGTAGCAAAGGTTCGAGAATCGTTTGATGAAAACGGTCTGGCTACTGATCCGTCGGCGATCGATAAAAGGACAGCGGCCTTCCTTAAAGAACTCTTTTGGTGTATGGAAGCCAATGACAAAATGAAATAAGTGGAAGGCTGATTTTAGAGACTACCTTTTCGTTCTACCCTTTTCAAGGCAAGGTTGCTGACCGGTGCCACAATCAATGGATATTTTTCCACCTTCACATAGGAAGAATCCAAGCCGAATCCTTTTTCTTCACTCAGACTGAATTTCTTCAGAAGGAAATATAATTTCATCACCACACGTTCAAACAATGGCAGATCATTGTCATGTGAAAGGAATTTTTCCATGACGATAAATTTCCAGTCGCCGGCCACCTTGTTTTTTTGCAGCGAGGTATACCGACTGGTGATATTTACTTCCTTATTGGCTACCATCTCATCGATGACTCTTCTGAACATTAAGTTGATTCGTTGTTCTTCACGGAACCCTAACCGGAATTCAATGCGAATGATCTCGTTCGGAATAATCGTGTCTACAATATATTCGGATTTATAAGGTTCGTCAACCACATCCACATGGATGAACCAATAAATATCAGCCCTTTTCGGTTTTTTGTTGAGGATAGAATACATGATCTTATGTTCTATCTCCCTGGGATTATTGGCACTGGTCAGATAAACCAGATGAGTCGCGTATTTCGGAATACTAAGATCATTACTGAGTTCCTGAAGCTGATGAATATGGTCATCCATTTTGACAAACTCAACATATCTGTTTTTGATCTTACGCGATTTGAACCAGACAAACATGATTCCGAATAAACCACCGCCCAATAATAATGTGACATACCCACCGTGCATGAATTTATTCAGGTTGGCAATCAGGAAACATGTTTCGATGGAGAGATAGACCATCAGATACACAATGATGACCGGTGATTTTACACGATGTGTATACAAGAAGGTAGCATACAATACGGAGGTCATCAGCATGCATAACGTGATGGACAAACCATAGGCGGCTTCCATTTTTTCAGACTCACGGAAAAACAAAACAATAGTACAGCAACCGACGAACAGTAATAAGTTGATAGCCGGAATGAACAATTGTCCCTTGGCATTGGAAGGATAGTTTATTTTTAGTTTAGGCCAAAGGTTAAGCCGGAAAGCTTCAGATATAAGAGTGAATGAACCGGAAATCAGAGCCTGACTAGCAATGACAGCGGCAATGGTGGAAATTGCAATGCCCATATATAAGAAACTATGTGGCATCAGTTCATAGAAAGGATTGATTAATCCATTGTCTGGTGCACTCAACAATGTCTGACCTGATTTATGCGAAAGTAACCAGGCACCCTGACCAAGATAATTCAGTATCAAACATATTTTTACAAAGATCCACGATATCCTGATATTGTTTTTTCCGCAATGGCCCAAGTCAGAATATAAGGCTTCTGCACCCGTGGTACAAAGAAACACCGCACCCAACAGCAAAAAGCCTCTGGGATAAGTGGTGAGCAATTTGAGACCGTAGTATGGATTGAAGGCCTTTAAAATAACCAGGGTATCGTTGATGTGCATTAAACCCAACACAGCCAGCATACTAAACCAGATGAACATGATGGGGCCAAACAACTTACCGATCGAACTGGTGCCGAATTGCTGCATAAAGAACAATCCGGCCAGAATAGCCAAAACGATATTGATGGTGGTGGTCTGACTCAGGTCTAATCCTTCAATGGCTGACGTGACCGTAATCGGCGGCGTGATGATACCATCGGCCAATAGTGCGGCACCACCCAACATCGCAGGTACCACAGCCCACTTGGCGTGACGTCGAACCAGAGCGTATAACGAAAAGATCCCACCTTCACCATTGTTGTCTGCCCGAAGTGTGAGCATCACATATTTGATGGTAGTTTGTAAAGTGAGAGTCCAGATGATACACGAAATACCACCGATGACCAGCAGTTCATTCACAATATTCTTACCAATGATGGCTTTGATGGTATAAAGCGGGGACGTTCCGATATCTCCGTAAATGATTCCTAAGGCTATGACAAGACCCGCCAGAGATGCTTTACTTAACTTATTATGTCCACTCACTTTAACTATTTTTTGGAGCGCAAAGATAGAGGATAATAAAATTGATTATTAAATAATTTCTGAGATCATGGCTTGCTTTCAGGACCAGGATTTCATCAGCGATCTCGTCTTTTTTTTCTATTTTTAACTTTGATGAATTTATATTCGACACTGACTGTCATGATGTTGTTTCTGTTGGCCTGTACAACACCTCCTTCCGG
>CAIQUX010000042.1 GCA_903875055.1 uncultured Bacteroidota bacterium | reverse complement strand
GTTTGAAAACGAAACGGCATTCGATAATATCGAGGTGAAACGCGAACTGAGCAATTACTACCCACGGGAAAAAATATATGACTTTGCCGAACGGCTTCATGTAACACATACCTTACAGCGCACCATCGAAACGCTTTCCTATGGCGAACGACAACGAGTTGCTATCGTACGTTCCTTGATGCAGAATTTCAGTTGCATCCTACTCGACGAACCTTTCAGTCATCTCGACAAGGAGAATATCACACGTGCTTCAGAACTGCTCTTGGAAGAAAGCCGAAAGCGAAACGCCACCCTGATCATAACCGACCTCGAAGACGATGATCATTTCCCTTATCATCAAAAACTGTTTCTATAAACCATGACTGCCCTGCATAAAATAGTACGAATACAAGCAGGCGCTTCGGCCTGGCTTCGTTATGCAGCCTTGCTCACAGGTTTATGTATCGTGTTTCTTTCAGTACAACTTTACATGGATGCCAATGACATGTTGAGTCATTCCCGACAAAAAAAAGACGGGTACGATTATCTGGTTGTGAATAAAAAGATTACCAATGCCATGATGGGTGATAATACGAATTCATTTTTCACTACAACCGAAATCGAAGAGTTGAAAAAGCAAAAGGCTGTCGACGAGGTCGGATTGATCACGTCGAACCGATACGGAATCACAGCTAACACCTTGGGGCAATTAGCCTTTTCAACCCAACTTTTTTTCGAAAGTGTACAGAACGATTACCTCGACATCACCCCCGAAAACTGGCAATGGAAAGAAGGTGATGCCTTTGTGCCCGTCATCCTTTCGGCCGATTATATCAATCTGTATAATTTCGGTTTTGCCTTGAGTCAGGGATTGCCGCAACTGAGTGAAGAAACCATCAAAGCCATCCCGTTTAATGTAACCATTTACGACAAACAGCATGAAGCCACTTTTGTAGCCCATGTCGTCGGGTTTACACAACGCTATTCATCCGTCTTAGTACCTGAGACTTTTATGAAGTATGCCAATGACTCATTCGGTTCCGGAAAGCCCGCTTCAACATCCCGAATCATTCTGCGAACCAAAGAAGCCGATCAGCCCGCCCTTGTCCAATACCTTCAGGATCAAAAGTATGCGACACAGAATGAAAAACTCAAAGGCAGCCAATTGAAATCCATTGTAAACATGATCTTTGCTACCTGCGGCTTCTTCGGTCTATTCGTATTGCTGCTCTCAAGTTTATTGATGCTTCTCTATCTGAAACTTATGATCATACAATCGGCAGCTAAACTGCAACTGTTGACTATGTTGGGTTATAAACGAAGTACATTGCAAACGCTATTCACAAAGACTCCTCTCCGTATCTTCATGTCATGTATTCTGTTGGCATTATTGATAACAGCCGGCATCCAATATGCAGCTTCTGTCAAACTAAATCCGCTTGGGCTCGTCCTTACTCCTTTACTCTCATGGGCCACTATCGTGGTGGCTTTGCTGACTGGTCTTACGATTTACTTTTTGTTTACTATCAAGATTAAAAAAGTGATAGCGCAAATAACTGGGAGTTACACATCATTCAAGACATAAATCCTTCAAAGCAAACAGGTTCCCATTGACCACATTGAAATCGACTTCCGATGCGATACCGTTGACACGACCTTTGCAATTGTGTTGCCACAAAGTCCATTTTCGTTTCACCTTGGGCGCGTCACATTGCTCGTAATGCGCAGCCCACAAAGGATATTCATCGAAGACATTCCCAAGTCTGGCTTCATAAAAATCGACATTGGTATAGATGATAGGCTTCTTGCCATATTTACTTTCCAGCAAGTCGGCGCATTCCTTCAAAGACTTCTGTATGTTCTTATCCGACATACGGTTGGTTTCTTCAATATCGATGACAGGTGGCAGATCACCCGACTCCAGTTGCACCTTCGATATGAAATAATCGGCTTGCGCCTTCCCGCTTTTATTCGGATGAAAATACAGATAGGCTCCACGCAATAAATCATGTTCCTTCATGCCCTTCCAGTTCTGATCGAAGCATCCGTCTGTCAGATTCGTGCCTTCGGTAGCCTTGGCAATGGCAAACGAAATTCGCTGTCCGCGGTCCCGCATCTTGCTCACCTGTTCCCAATCAATACATCGCTGATAACGCGATACATCGATACCATGAGTCGCATATCCGGGAGGTATTTCAATACCGAAATTCGGATACAGGATAGGTTTCTTCGGAATGAAAAAACGTTCGGCCACGACAAGCGCAAACAACAGGAATGCTATGCAGTAAATGATGTATTTGAAACGTTTCTTCATGAAGGGAAAGAAATGCAAGGCTAAAAAACTATTTGTTGCTAAATCAAATATCTTTGACAATTAATCGTTAATGCTTTCGATGCGAACATACGCTTTCCTTTTTCTTTTTGGTTGTATCACATCCGCTCAGGCACAAATTCTCGGAGGGGAACATGTGTTTGAATTTTTGCGTTTATCGCAGAACCCGCATGTGACAGCCCTTGGTGGCGTGGCCATCAGCTGCCCGGCCAGCGACGTGATGATGAGCAGCTCGAATCCGGCTTTGTTACGGCCGGAATTTCACACCAGCCTCGGTCTGAATTACAATCTGTATTATGCAGGTACCAAGGTGTCGAATCTGTTTTATGCGCAACATATCAAAAAGATAAACACGACATTCGGATTAGGCATACAATATCTCAATTACGGCACCTTTCACCTGACTGACGATATCGGCAACCAATACGGCGATGCCAAAGCCGCTGATTATGCCATCAGTCTGAGTGCCTCGAAATCGTATCTTACCCGATGGCGTTATGGGGCGACATTGAAATTTGCCAATTCAAAACTCATCGATAAGAAAGCCAGTGCCTTATTGGCCGATATCGGTGTCACCTATGCCGACACCACCAACCTTTGGTATGTAGGTGCTGTGATCAAAAATGCCGGTGTGGTCATTAAAAATTATGAGGCCGGAGTCAACCAACCTTTGCCGCTCGATTTGCAAATCGGTGTGACAAAAAAATTCAAGAAGGCGCCTTTCTCTATCATGGTGCTGGCTCATCATTTACAAACATGGAATATCCGTTATGACAATCCGGCCGATCAGGTCAACAATCAACTCCTATTCACCGATAGCAGCAACACAAAAACAAAAACCTATTTCGCCGATAAATTATTCAGGCATTTTGTTTTCGCTCTGGATATCAATCTGGGTAAACGTATCGAAATCAGTGCAGGATACAATCACATGCGTCGTTCTGAATTGGCCATTTCCGAGAAGAAAGCCATGTCGGGTTTTTCATATGGCGTCGGTTTGTATCTGAATAAATTTATCGTCCATGTGGCTCAATCGCATTATCATATCGCTGGCGCTTCCACCGAAATCGGACTGACTTTTAAACTCAACCAACTTGTTGGCGGTGACAACCATATTAACTGGAGCGAGAAATTTTCGAACAGTTATAAGTAAAATTTTTTTTGGTCATCAGCGTCTTCTTCTTTTTTCATCGGTGTTGCGTCGCACACTTCAGGGTTCGTCTATATGTCAACTAGCGTCTTCCGCATATTTTAGTTTTTACATTTTTGCAAGAACTACTAGGTTGATTTTTGGAATTAGCTCTGTCACGAAGAGTAAAATAGACTGAAAACCGCTTCGACATTTTCCCATCTACTCAAGATTTTCCTCGTTGAATAAATAATTTCCCTGTCTGCTCATTTCCTCTTGTGTGGTAATTCAGGAGTTGTAAATTTGGTATCAGACCAAGTCATATCAATATGAAAAATCTGTTCACCGACTACTTCACTTTTTCCAAAGCACAGCAACGTGGCATCCTCGTTTTATTGATCCTAATCGTGTCCGTTTCACTTTTTTATTTCTTAGCACCTTCATTGATTCAATCAAAAACCATTCAGGCCGATGACACGTTGGAAGCTCTCATGACGCAGATAGAAATGGATACTTTACGCGAGAATAAATCCTATTCCGATAAAAATAACTCCGGACAAGCAACCGAATTATCACCCTTCTTCTTTGACCCGAATACTCTCGATGAAGCCGGATTTAGAAAATTAGGGCTACGAGAGAAGCTGGTATCCACCATCATTCATTACAGAAATAAAGGCGGGAAGTTTTACAACAGCGAAAGCCTTAAACGGATCTATGGATTGCGCGACGATGAATTTCAGCAATTGGAACCTTATATTCATATCGCCCATGCTGAGCAAAATAGGTATCAACAAAAACCGAGGGAAATTCTTTCTATCGAACTTAACAGTGCCGACACGACTCAACTGATCAGGCTTCCGGGCATCGGAAGCAAATTATCGATGAATATCATCCGGCTCAGGGAACAACTTGGTGGCTTTGAGAATGTCAATCAGATCAAGGAAGTCTATGGCCTTTCAGCCGAAACATTTGAAGACATCAAAGCAAGTCTCCATGTCAATAAATCCCTGATTAAAACACTCAACCTAAATGCCGCCACCCTCTATGAATTGAACGCTCATCCCTATTTGCATGGCGAAATTGCAAGGGCGCTGGTTGATTATCGCAAGACCCAAAATTATAAAATAGAGAATTTGAACCAAATCAGGGAAATAGCGTTGATAAATGAAGAAATATTTCGTAAAATTGTACCTTACTTACGTTTACAATAATTTTCAAAACACTTTACGAAATGAATTTCGCCCCAACCGAACTGCAAACTGAAATCACCAACATGATACGCGATTTTGCTGAAAAAAACATCCGCCCCAAAATGATGGAATGGGATGAAAGTCAGGAATTTCCTGTTGAGGTATTTCGTAAGTTAGGCGAACTCGGTCTGATGGGTGTATTGATTCCTACCGAGTATGGCGGATCTGGCCTCACCTATTTTGAGTATATCACGGTTGTGAGTGAGATCGCTAAGGTTTGCGGATCTATCGGACTGTCAGTAGCAGCGCATAATTCACTTTGTACCAATCATATTTACAAATTCGGCAGTGCCGATATCAAGAAAAAATATATCCCGAAACTGGCAACCGGTGAATGGATAGGTGCCTGGGGATTGACCGAGGCGAACACAGGTTCGGATGCCGGTAATATGCAATGCGTAGCTACCCGCGATGGTGACGGATGGGTTATCAACGGCACTAAGAACTGGATCACACATGGCAAGACCGGCGATGTAGCCGTGGTACTTTGTCGCACAGGCGAACCCCGATCAAAAAACAATATCACCGCCTTTGCCATTGAAAAAGGAACACCTGGTTTCAGTGCCGGTAAGAAAGAAAATAAACTAGGCATGCGTGCTTCAGAAACTTGTGAATTGGTTTTTGACAATTGTAAGATTTCTGACACACAACGTTTAGGTGAAATCGGCGAAGGGTTTAAACAAGCCATGATCATACTCGACGGAGGAAGAATCTCTATTGCCTCATTAGCTCTGGGTATTGCCAAAGGCGCCTTTGATGCTTCAGTGAAATATTCAAAAGAACGTATGCAGTTCGACCAACCGATATCCAATTTCCAGGCTATCCAATGGAAATTGGCCGACATGGCCACCAAAATCGAAACAGCCGAATTGATGATCTATCATGCTGCTGATAAATTAATGCGTGGCGAACCGATGACAAGAGAAAGTGCCATGGCCAAATATTATGCCTCTGAAATTTCTGTGGAGATTTCGACTGATGCGGTTCAGATTTTCGGCGGATATGGATATACAAAAGATTTTCCTGTTGAGAAATTTTACCGCGACAGCAAACTTTGCACCATCGGTGAAGGCACATCCGAAATACAGAAATTAGTGATTGCACGTGATCTGTTGAAATAATTCATTTCAACTTACCTGTTACAGGT
>CAIQUX010000041.1 GCA_903875055.1 uncultured Bacteroidota bacterium | reverse complement strand
GTGTACATTGTATATTGATTATGATCGAACATTCGATAAGCCGCAGCGTCCGACAGGATGATACAACTAAGTTGGAAATTTCGTTGTCGAGACGGTGCGGGGAAAGAAGAATAAAATGAAAAAGATAATAATTTTGTTATTGTTCTTAAACAAATTAGTTTGTATATCTCAGGTAAAACAAGGGAATAGCTGGGTTACTGGATATAGTGGAAACCAAGTTCAATTTAATGGTGTTAATATTACTACATCCCAAGGGCTTAATCCCTTAAAATATTTTACGGGTGGCAATTCATGTATAAGTGACACTAATGGCAATTTATTAATGGCAAGTAATGGGTTTCATGTTTTAGATAATCAGGGAAGCTTTATTGACAATGGAGATACTGTAGTTCCCCATTATTATTTTACTATCCAATCAGCTTCAAGTTTCTTATCACAGACCAGTATCTTTCTTCCAATGGACAGTAATAAATATTACTTTATTACGCCTACATTCTCCGATATACGATATGATGATTGTCATAATAATGGAGGAAATTGTTATTTTGATTTGCTCCTATATAATGTTATTGACATGAATGCCAATGCAGGTGCAGGAAAAGTTATAAAACGGATGATTCCACTCATGCAAAATGCCAACTTGCGCAAAACACAAATGATGGCATGCAGGCATAGCAATGGAAAAGACTGGTGGTTGTTGAAACAAGAAGGCGATAGTGCCAATGTACATACCTTTTTGTTTACAAAAGATAGTGTCTATGATAAAGGGAGCCAATTATTTAATAAACCGGTATGGGGTAGCTGGGATTTAAGAGGACAAGCTACATTTAATAGTGATGGTAGTATGTATGCATCTACCTCAGACGGTAGTGGTTCATTGACTAGTCTGGGCTTAGTGTTTTTGGCCGATTTTGATAGATGTTATGGTATATTAAGTAATCCAAAAGTTTTAGATATGCCTTGGGGGTCACAACATAACCCAAATGATACGACTTTGTTGGATAAGCAGTCAGTGGGCTTGGCATTTTCGCCAAATAATAAATATTTGTATGTAATTAGTTACTCTAATGTTTATCAATACGATCTGCATGATAGCACTTGGTTTCATGTAGCAGGATTAGATACCGTGGCTATTGCTGCACAAGGTTATGAAACAGCCTATTTAAGCCCTGATAATAAAATCTACATTGGCAACTTTGGTGGTAATAGTAAACAAATGAGCCGTATTGATAACCCCGACGTAAAAGGTGCAGGATGTAATTTTTGTCCAAGATGTTTGCGGTTAGATAGCTTGGGAGCAAATGCGTATGTAGGTACGCCCCCTTGTATGCCGAACTATGCATTGGGGGCACAAGAGTGCTGGCCGTTGAGTACTAAAAATTCTGTAGAAGAAAATGAGTTGGTGGTGTATCCTAACCCAACAAATAACATGTTGTATTTAGAAGGAGAGATTTTAAACCATCAGGTAAATGAAATTGAGATATATACTATTCTTGGGCAGCTTGTGTATGATAAAAAGGTAAAGACTTTAACTGGCAAAGTAGCATTAGATTTGAAAGGCTTGAACAAGGGAGTTTATTTTTTGAAGTGTAATAAGTTTATGAAGAAAGTGGTGATTGAATAAATTAATTTTTCATCTTCGCAATGTCTCGACCAACGTAATCATCTCGCGCCTCCAATCAAGCTGTCGGACGTTGCGGATGTAACATTGAATACCCTGTACAGAATAAAATGCGTACATTGTATATTGATTATGAATGAACATTCGATAAGCCGCAGCGTCCGACAGGATGATAAAACTAAGTTGGAAATTTCGTTGTCGAGACGGTGCGGGGAAAGAAGGGGTTCTCATATCAGGCATAATTTGTTTTCTTGCAGATCACTGAATTCATTGTAAAATAAATAACCAGTAGAGTCGAATCGAATCATTGCATATATTTGTGAATGTAATCGCAATTGAACTATGCCAGAGATAAGCAGGTTTTTTGGAATCATTATAAGAATGTACTTTGGAGATCATAATCCTCCTCATTTTCATGCAATTTAGCAAGACGATACTGCTGAATATGATATTAATACGCTTGCGGTGATAAGGGGTAATTTACCCAACAGGGCACATTCACTTGTTTTGGAATGGGCATCTTTACATAGAAAAGAATTGCTTGATGATTGGAAATTAGCATCAGAAAGAATGGAAATAAATCCTATTGAACCACTTAAATAAAATGACATGTATAAGATTATTGAACTGAAATATGTAGAAGAATATAAATTCTGGATTCGGTTTAACGATGGGGAATCAAGGGTTATTGATTTCAGGAATCTAATTGGAATGGGGATAAGTGCTAAGTTACTTGATATTGAGTATTTCAAACTTGCTGTTGTAGATAATGGAGGTGGAATTGAATGGCCAAATGGATTCGATTTCTGTCCAAATTATTTAAAGGAATTTGTTGGAATAGCTGAGACGACAAACTAAAAGAATGTTGCTTAAACAAAGAGTGTATTAATTTATCTACGCACTGTCTGGACAAACGTAATCATCTCGCACCTCCAATCAAGCTGTCGGACGTTGCGGGGAAAGAAATAAGACCCAAGAAATAGTATCGATTTTCATTCAACTAAAAAAAGCACCTCGAGGGTGCTTTTCAAAACGAATGCTTCGTTTAAAGTGTTTGATTGATGTAAATCGTAATCGGTAAATCGGCTTTAATATTCGTCCTCATTAAAGAAGAAATCTTCCTGTGTCGGATAATCAGGCCAGATGTCTTCAATACCTTCGTATCCTTCACCTTCGTCGTCGAGTTCCTGCAGATTTTCGATTACTTCAATGGGTGAGCCTGAGCGAATTGCGTAATCGATCAATTCGTCTTTAGTGGCTGGCCAAGGTGCTTCTTCCAAATGAGAAGCTAATTCTAGACTCCAAAACATATCTTACGGTTTTAAAAAGGTTTTCAAAATTTGGGCAAATGTAAGATTTAATTTATAACTTCCAAATCTTTAAGTTTGCAATATGTTATCCACCAAAAATATCAAAAAAAGTTACGGTGATTTGCAGATTTTAAAGGATGTAAACCTTGCTATTCGCAGGTCTGAGATCGTGAGTATCGTGGGTGCATCGGGTGCCGGCAAGAGTACTTTACTGCATATTTTAGGTACCCTGGCACAACCGGACAGCGGTGAACTTTTAATCGACGGCGTGGATGTCTTGTCCTTGTCATCTTCCAAAATCGCTGATTTCAGAAACCGGAAAATAGGTTTCATTTTTCAATTCCATCATCTGCTTCCTGAGTTCAGTGCACTCGAAAACGTGTGCATCCCTTCATGGATTGCAGGCGAGTCAAAAAAGGAAGCCACCAGGAAGGCGACTGCCCTGCTCGAACATCTGCAACTTAAAGACAGGTTGGAACATAAACCATCCGAATTGAGCGGGGGTGAACAGCAACGTGTGGCCATCGCCAGAGCCTTGATCAATAGTCCTGCAATCGTATTGGCCGACGAACCTACAGGTAATCTCGACAGTCAGAATTCATCGGCCATATTCAATATGATCAATGACCTGCGTCATGAATTCAAACAGACTTTTGTATTAGTAACCCATAACGAAGAACTTGCTGCCCTCTCTGACCGTTCATTACGGATGCAGGACGGCCAATTAATATAAATGAAAGCAGACGCAACGTATATCAGCTATAACGATACCCATAGTTTTTCAAATCTGGTGATTGATTATGTGCATGAAGAAGAACATCTGAAGGAATTCATCAGCGAATTCCCTTCCAAAGAAGCGATAGGCAGGCAAATAGCACGGAAGAAGTCGCAGCCTGTCGACAGGACCATTCTGACAGAATCTTTAATCAGACAATATCAGGGCGTGGAAATGCCTTCAGAAGTTCGTCAGCATATTGACGCCTTACAAAGCGAAAACACCTTTACGATATGTACGGCACATCAACCGAATGTGTTTACCGGTTACCTCTATTTTATCTATAAGATCATTCATGCCATCAATCTGGCGAAGGAATGTAAGACGCTGTATCCCGAATATCATTTTGTACCTGTTTATTACATGGGAAGCGAAGACAATGATATCGATGAAATAGGTACATTCCATTACAATGAAACAACCTATACCTGGAACACGGATCAGAAAGGTGCTTGCGGACGAATGAAAACTCATGAGTTGAAAGACATGGTACAGGAGATCAATCGTACCTTAAATAAAGACGTGGCTGATGAAGCCTTTTTGATGACGTTGCTGGAGCAAGCCTATGACGGAGAACATACATTGGCTGAAGCGACTCGGATCATCGTCAATGCCTTATTCGGTCAGTATGGACTGGTTGTGATCGATGGTGATGATGTGGCATTGAAGACTGTCTTCAAACCAGTCATGCGACATGAATTGTTATTCCAGGATTCACAGACCATGGTGACTGATACCTTGTCGAGACTTTCAGTACATTATAAAGTGCAGGCAAATCCAAGAGCGATTAATTTGTTTTACCTGAAAGAGAATCTCCGAGAACGAATTGAATGGGTCGATGGGATCTACCAGATTGTGAATACAACTATCACCTTCAGTAAAGAGGAAATGGAGCTTGAAATAGAACAACATCCTGAGCGGTTCTCTCCGAATGTCATACTTCGTCCATTATATCAGGAAACGATTTTGCCCGATGTGGCTTTCATCGGTGGTGGTGGCGAGTTGGCGTATTGGCTTGAATTGAAAACGCTTTTTGAAAAGCATCAATTGGTTTACCCGCTTATCTTTTTACGAAATTCTGTGCTTTGGATCAATGAAAAGACGATAGCGTCTATCAATAAGTTGTCCTTGCCGCTTGAGTCGGTATTTCTTTCAAAGGAGATTATCTTCAAGCAATTGATACATGAGACCAATACCATGAAATCGCTGCAAGCCATCATCCGCGATTTGGACGTGAATTATGATGCCATCGTTTCCTTAGGAGAATCGGTGTCTCCTAATCTGGCACATAGCATGAAAGCACATAAAGCCAAGGCAAGCCGTATTAGTGATAGGATTATTCAAAAATTTAATGCACAATTGAAAACGAAAGAAGAACTGACCTTCAAGAAGATAGAGCAGATCAAACAACAGATAGCCCCGAACGGACATCTTCAGGAGAGGCATGATAACTTTTTATCCATTTACAAAACAACAGGGTTGGCTATGTTGGATATCTTGTCACGTCATCAGCAGGCTTTCGGAAAAGAATTCCTTGTGTTGAAACTGCAAGGTGAGTCCGCGTAAGTTTGGAGTAAGTTTATTTCTTGACAGCATCCCATTTATACAGATCCTTCAAATACATCACATGGCCCGTGCTATCTAAGGCATTGGTGAGGTAAACGATATGTACCATCACATCTCGATGCATAGGAACATACATTGTTTTTCTGGTTTTGCAGATCGAATCGATTTTCGCATAGGAATACTTTGTGCTGTCTCTTAACAGAAATTCGGCAAACTCTTTCGGATGATGCACACGGATACATCCGGAACTGTAAGCGCGATAGAATTTTACAAAGTCTTCCCTGTGGGGTGTATCATGCAGATATATAGACCATGGGTTCAAGAGATTGAATTTCACTTCACCTAATGAACTTCGGTCGCCGGGCGATTGTCTCACTTTATAATTCCTGATATTCGTTGCATTGATATCGGCATTATCAACCAGTTTCCCGTTTTTGTCATACACCTTTAATCCTTTACGTTTAAGGTAAGCGGTACCACGTTTAGCAATACCAGGCATCACGTCTTCTTTCATGATAGTGGGTGGTACTGTCCATGGCGGACTGAATACGATATTCTGTAAACGGGCATCCAGCATGGTGGTTGGTCGGGCTGGTTTGCCTACAACCACTCTCATATTGAATTGTATCGAATCGTTCTCCATGTAATAGAGTTCTTGCTTGGCCACATCCACCCAGATATAAGGTTGCGGAAAGTCGTGTTTCATCCAGCGAAGACGTTCCATATTGTTAGCGAGCGTATTCAGTTTGGAATCGATATCGATATTCAATCGTGCGATGGTAGTTGAATCGGCCTTCCCATTGGCCCTGATATGATTGGTATATTGAAAATGACGGATAGCATCTGACAGATCCTTGGTCCATTTGCCTGAAGAAGTATCCGTTGGTAAACTAGTTTCGATGAACAATCTCCTGCGCAGTGAAATGAACCATGATTCAAATGTGTCCTTAGACAGACTGTCAGTGGGCATATCTATCTTGTCCCATCCTCCCGTTTTCTTCAGGTTGTCAAGACGTTTGTATTCCTCGCTGAAGGCTTTATAATACCAGTGTTGAGGTCGCATAAGGTCAATGGCTTTCAGGACATTCCCATCATTCATCGCTTTGCACACGATGGTGCTAACATCTGCAGCGGAATCATTGGGTATCTTCCAGTCTTTTCGATTCCTTCTGTTTGTATCACTCCCCATAAGCAGGTCGTTTGAAAGGTTCAGGAAAGAACGGGACATCAGGAGTTCAAATTCATTGAAATTCTCATTGCTTGCTTTCTTGTTTCTGATAAGCGACGCTGATTTTTCAACTGTTGTAAGATCATAATCCGATGGGTCGAGTCCGTCATAACGTATTTCCTTTAATGCATTGATAAACTCCTCTGCCTTGGTTGTCAGTCCCTGTTCATTTACCCAAAAGGGTTCAAATTGATGCATTATATACGCCTTCTGCAGTGTTTCCGGATGCTGTATGGTATCGCCTGCAATTTGCAATGGACCTGTCGCTGTACTGTCAAACAGGGCAACGATATACTCTTTTAGATTCATGGTATTAGCCGAAGTCAAGGGGCGCGCATGGGTCTTCACGCTCTGATGATTGGCATCGGTCGGCGATACACAGGCATTCACGCAGAAAAGACTCAGAAGGATTAAAAAGAGGGTGCTGTTCTGCGATAAAACTAGCTTCGTATGGCTCATAATGCATTGCAAACCTACATCATTTAATAAACATCCTGCTGTCGATTTGTTTCATAATTCCCATATCTTTAAACTTTCGCGGAAAGTTGAGGTCGAAGCCCCAATTTTATAAATACGGATCATGTTGAATGAAATAGCGGTCGATTTGGATGACAAGGAACTCTTTAGGCTCTTTATGGATGAGTTTACGAAGGAGAAGGCATTCACCATGATAGTCAAGAAGTATCAGGAACGTTTGTACTGGCATATCCGACGGTTTATCGTGCATCATGAAGATACCAATGATATACTGCAAAACGTGTTCGTGAAAGCGTGGAAAGGGCTGCATAATTTCAGACAGGAATCGGGCTTATATACATGGTTTTACAGGGTGGCCACCAATGAATGTCTGACCTATGTAGCCAACGAGAAGAAGAAAATTGCCATGTCGCTCTCCGATGAAGATAACGGGTTAAGCAACCGCGTGAAGGCAGAAAGTGGTTTTGATTTCAAGAATATCGAATGGAAGCTTCAATTGGCCATACAGGCCTTGCCCAATAGGCAGCGGGCTGTATTCAATCTGCGTTATTTTGATGAAATGCCATATGAAAAGATGTCGGAAGTGCTTGAAACTTCCGTCGGTTCATTAAAAGCATCCTACCATCATGCAGCCAAAAAGGTGAGTGAATTTATGCTAAAAGAAAATTAAACTTAATGTATATCCATCAGTCAAAAGCGCCGAAAATGAAAAGCAAGGAGCAAATACAAAAGGAGTTAAATGAATTGGGGGTTAATCTTCCGAGCAACCGGATGCCGCTTATGGAGATTCCTGCGCATTATTTCGATTCATTTCCAGCGTCCATGACCGACTATGTCAGGTCGACAGGTTTCCTTGCTTCACTTCCTATTCAAATGCCATTTGAAATACCTGAAACGTACTTTGAGCAATTCAGCAATATTGCCCGAGATACTATCCGTGAGGAAAATCTGATAGAGGCTTTACCTAAAAAAATGCCATATGCAGTTCCGGAGTACTATTTTTCGGAATTATCTGATCAAATCAATTCAAAGGTAAAAACCGGTTCAAACTCCGCATTTATTCAAACATTCTTGCCAAGACTTTCGTTGGCAGCTACTGTGCTTCTTTTTATGGTTATATCCCTCAAGATTTTCCTGAATCCTGCTCACACAATGCAAGCAAACAGTTCAGTTGAAAACCAGCTGGCGAGTATTTCTGATGAAGAGTTCAATCAATATTTGATACATCATCAAGCTGAAATAGAAAGCAGCCTGGTGGTAGTCAATGTCGATGAATCAGCCATAGATCTTCAGAAACTTGAATTTGAAATGCTTGATCATACATTCAATAATGTGAGTGATGAAGAATTAATAAATTATACCCTTTAAATTACAGAAATAACATGAAACACATACTAATCAGTCTTATTTGCCTTGTCATTCAATTTGTTACCTATAACGCCCTAGCTCAAAACAGGCAAGGGAAAGTGGAAAGTATCAAAGTTGCGTATCTGTCGGAAAAGCTGAACCTTGATCCGAAAACAGCTGAGCGTTTTTGGCCCGTTTATAACCAATATGATGATGAAATGCGCCATGTGAAGCAGGATTTAAAGCGTGCCAATGATAACCGTACTGCTGATGAAATACTTGATCAGGAGCAACGGGTCATCGATATTAAAAGAAAGTATGGCACTCAGTTTTTGAAAGTGATCAGCAACGAGCAATTAGGACAGTTATTCCAGTCTGAAAAAGAATTCAACCACATGCTGCTTCGAAGAATGAATAAGATGGAGAATAGGCAACAAAATATGAGGCAGGGTCATCAGGAAGATCGATTCAGAGACCGTCCCCTAAGGAATCATCAGCGATCATCTGAAGGGATGGATCATAAAGCCGGCATGCGGGAAGGCCGATCGGATGAAGGTGTACAACCAAGAAACAACCGATAAGATAAGTGGACTTACATTTTTGAATAAGGAATTTTTACATCATGATAAAAGAGGAAGACCCAGTTTTCCTCTTTTCCTTTTTCAGCATAGGCCTGTCTGAGTTCCATGGTTCGTCTTCCATCGTAATCGTATTTGGCCATATATCGTGTCTTCAACTGTTTTAATTGCGGGGCTACATCGCCTCCGAAGAAAACACGTTCGTTTTCGCTTTTAAGCAGAAAGGAAGTATGGAAAGGGCAATGACCGCCATCGATTTCAAATGAAATAAAACCAAGGATGCTTCCTTTCTCATCGAGCCATTCGACTTGTGGCGAGTTTTTCAATATGTCAAAGTCTTCTGTCGTATACGAAGGGAAACCTTTTTCGATGCCGTATTCAAATTCCTTTTTGCCGACATAATAGGTTGCATTTGGAAAGCATAATTCCTTAATACCGAGTTCATTGGTATGACAAATTCCGCCGGCATGATCCTTATGCAAATGAGACAATATGACCATATCGATATCTTTTGGATCTATATCATGATACCGAAGATTGGAGTATATCTGAAGTTCTCCGTTCGGCAAGGTAAATCCAAGGCCAGTATCGAAGAGGATATTTTTACCTTCCGTCTGTATTAGAAACGGCTGAATCTCGACCAGTAAAGAACCAATAGGCCGGTGATTCAACTCATGCAAGGCATCATCAAAAGGAACAAATATCTTGTCGTGTCCAATAGTAAAAACTCCTTCCGAAAGTGGTGTTATCTTAATACTCATAATTCAATTCACTGTTATCTTAATACCATCTGACGATCTGCATCCAATCTTATTAGAATAAAGATAAGGGACGTAAAGATAAGTAACGAAGTGCCACCATAGCTGATCAATGGAAGCGGTATGCCGATTACCGGAGCTAGTCCTACCGTCATGCCAACATTAATTGCCAGATGAAAGAACATGATACCCGCAACACAATAAGCATAGATACGTGTGAATTGAGACCGTTGCCGCTCGGCAATCATCACGATTCGTAAAAGCATGAAGGTGAAAAGCAATATCAGAATGGAACTTCCGACAAAGCCAAATTGCTCGCCGATGGTGCAGAAAATGAAGTCGGTCCGTTGTTCGGGCACCCAATTATATTGGGTTTGTGTGCCATTTAAAAACCCTTTTCCTGTAAACCCACCGGACGCAATGGCAATCTTGGATTGTCCTACATTATATTCTGAGGCATTTTGTTTTTTGCTGTCGATTCCTTCACGAGTGTATTCTTCAGGGACTTCCTGGCCTATCATCGTGTAGATTCGTTGTACCTGATACCCTTTCAGAACATGTTTGAAAGCAACCGGTACCAGCACCTGAGAAAAGAGCACGCCTACAAACCATATACCTGCTACCAGTAACAGAAACTCCCTGTTTCTTCTAAGCTGCTTTCTTTCTGAATAGAGGATCAGAATTGCTAAGGCGGAAAGGATGATGAACAAAATGTTTTTTGGAATGAGCAAGGTGGCGATGGTGAGCCCTAGGATAGAAAAGCCGATAACCAATACGATGTTTGGAAGTCCTTCGCGATACATGGCAAGGAAAAACGAAAAATAAACAAGAGCCAACCCTGTCTCATTTTGTAAGATGATGATCAATGCAGGCACAATGGCCAGCGAAGCACAGATAAGTCGATGTTTCAGCAATGCAAAATTCGTATTCTGAAGAGAAAGGAACTTTGCAATTGATAAGGCTGTAAATAATTTCATTAGCTCACCGGGTTGAAACGTAAAAAAGCCTAGGTTGAGGAAGGAGTGAGAACCCCTGACGCCTTTACCTAAGGGAGTCAATGCAAGAAGGAGTAATACAAAACCGACCACATAACCAAGAAAAGGAATAGAGGTGAATAGCTTACTATCCATAAGGATAATGATGAGAGCCACAAACAATGAAATGCCGAAAAAAATCAGTTGCTTCATGTAATTGCTTTTCATCATAAAAAAACTGGCATCGGTACTTCGATGTTCAACAGAAAATATACAAAGGACTCCGATGAGTACTAATGCGGAGTAGAAGAATACTAACAGCCAGTCTATCCGTTCAAATAATGATGTTGCTTTAAAGCTCATTTGTATTGTATTCCTTGTGTTTTAAATTAATGTTAGTCTTTCAAATAAAACTTCCTGAACAGATAAGCCCCCATGGCTAAATCTTGTTGACGCTTCAGACTGTCTTTGATCTTGTCGGCTCGTTTCATACTGTCGGCAGAAATATGTTTCATCGCTTCTTTTGCTCTGGCCGCCTGCTTGTCGAGTGAGTCCAGAATATAGGTATAATTCGGAATGATTTTAGCATCCTGCATTTTTTTCATCAAGGGTTTTCGTTTTTCTGAGATACTATCTTTCAGGTATTGTTCTATCATCAAGCTAGCGATAGGACCGGCCCAGGTGGCTCCATATCCGGCATTTTCAATACAAACTGCCACGGCAATTTTTGGATTTTGACGGGGAGCAAAGGCAACGAACATGGAGTGATTCTGTAGCTTGACGCGCACTCCGTTAATCATGCGTTCATTTTGTGCCGTACCTGTTTTGGCGCAAACGATCACATCATCCATATGAGCGATTTTACCTGTCCCCTCATCAACTACTGCCTGCATACCGCCGATTACATATTCGAAAGAAGAGTCGGCAATATGAGCGACCACCTTAGGAGTCAGGTATTTTTTCAATGCAGGGTGATTGGAGTCACCATCGATAGCTCTTACAAAGTGAGGAATAAAGTAGGATCCCCTGTTGGCAATCAGGCACATGGCATTGGCCATTTGTAATGGTGTCATTTCCACTTCGCCCTGTCCCATACCCAAGATGGCCATGTTGCAGGAATTCCAGTTGTTGTTATAAATTCTATTGAAATAAGCTGAATCAGGAATATTGCCGCTGTTCTCATGTGGGATATCGATGCCTATCTGTCTGCCTAGTCCAAAATCGTTCATGTATTGATGCCATTTTTCAAGACCGACGTGCACATTGTCGTATTTTTTCGAATCAATAGCAAGACGAAATACATGGCAAAAATAGGCGTTGCATGAATTAGCAATTGCAAATGCAAGGTTTCGCGCATGCCCATGGCCTGAGTGTGTACAAGCTATTCGTCGGCCGCATAGCGTGTAACCACCCATACAAGGGTATCCATAATCAGGTGTAATGACGCCTTCATCGAGCGCCACCAAAGCGGTTAGCGGTTTAAATGTTGATCCCGGAGGATACTTGGCCTGAATAGGGCGGAGGAAAAGAGGCTTGGTAGCATCGTTGAGCATCTTGCTGAGATTGCTTCCCTTGTTAGAGCCTGTCAATAATTTTGGGTCAAACGAAGGTCCGCTGGCAAAAGCCAGTATACCACCGGTTTTAGGGTCTATCGCAATGGCGCTTCCCAATTTGTTCGCCATCATTTTTTCGGTCAGTTTTTGGAGATCGGCATCCAGATAGAGTTGCAAGGCTTTCCCGGGTGTGGCTGCCGAATCGAGTGTGCCATCTTTATACGGCCCCTGAATGCG
>CAIQUX010000040.1 GCA_903875055.1 uncultured Bacteroidota bacterium | reverse complement strand
TTATTATCAGAGTGGTTCAGCAGGTTCAGCATGGTATGATGTCCCTACAGGAGGTACTAGTTTATTTCCTCTTTCTGTCTTCAATCCTTTATTTGTTCCAAATGCATTGGTCAATAATTCCGGCACTCCCGGGACCTATACTTTTTATGCGGCATGCTCTTCAGATTCATCGTGCAGGATACCCGTCAATCTGGTGATACAACAAGGTCCATTAGTTTTTCAGGATTCCATGTTACTATGTGAGGATGCAGTGGCCTCCAACAATGCAATCTTCAACTTAACGACACAAAACGGATTTATCTCCGGTAGTAACCTTGCAGTCAGTGTCAGCTATTTTGGTGATCAGTCATTATTTAGTCCTATCACAAATCCGACAGCCTATTCAAGCAGTACAAACTTTATTTATTCCAAGGTCTATGATGCCTTAACCGGATGTTCCTCCTCTGATAGTGTCTATTTGCAAGTAAGCTCACTTCCTCAATTTAACCAACAAGTTTATTTTGCTTCAACCTGTTTGCCTGATTCAATTGACATTTCTTCTGTGATCAGCGTATTTAATCTCTCTCCGATAGATACATTTTTCTACAACGACCCTGCCTATACATCAGTTTTTGTTAATCCTCATGCTATCAGTAACACAGATACTGTTTATATGATAGTGAAAACAACGAACAGTGCAGCTTGTGCCGATACCTCTGTGGCCTATATTGATGTTCACCAATGTGGTATCATATTAAATCTTAAATGTTACATTGAAGGATATTGGAACGGTATGTATGGTATGCTTCCTGTATTAGCCAATCAATTTGAACCGACAACAGCCACAGCATGTGATACAATTGCCGTAGCCCTGCATTATTCATATCCTCCTTATGCTATCATGTATTCAACCCGCACAATTCTCAATCAGGATGGAACAGCGACTTGCTATTTTCCTGGCAATTTTGGCGACTATTATATTTCCGTAACACACAGAAATGCTGTAGCGACATGGAGTGCCACCACTGTGAGTCTTGGCAACACACCTCTGTTCTATGACTTTACAATCAACGCCAACAAAGCCTATGGCAACAATCAGGTGGAAGTGGCTAACGGAATTTGGGCATTTTATAGCGGGGATATATCTAGCGATGAAAATGTTGATTTGTTAGATCTTAATATGTTAGAGGTCTCTATTTATAATTTTGCTTATGGTTATATGGCAACAGACCTGAATGGTGATGGAAATGTAGATTTATTAGATAGCCCTATTCTGGAAGACAATATCAATAACTTTATTTTCTCAAATCATCCGTAGTTATTTCCCCGCGGTGTCTCGACAGGCATAATCATCTCGCGCCTCCAATTAGCCTGTCGGACGCTGCTGCAGTAAAATTGAATACCTTGTTAAGAATAAATTGTGTAGATTGTATGTTAATTATGAATGGAAATTTGATAAGCCACAGTGTCCGACAGGGCGATAGAACTACGATAAACATTTCGTTGTCGAGACACTGCGGGGAGAAAAACAATAAATAACATAACATGATGGAAAAACACCAACCGAAATCAGTCAATGAACTGACTGCCATGCGAAAACCGCTACGTAATGCCAACATTGAGCATAAACAAAAATTATCCGCGCTCGATAAACTGGCTCTATGGATCACCACACATGTGGGAACTATGGGATTCTTCTTTGTCATATTCATATGGACAGTCATCTGGCTGAGCTGGAATTCACTTGGACCTAAGGAACAACGTTTCGATCCCTTCCCGGCCTTCGTGCTTTGGCTCTTTATCTCCAATATGATACAGATTTTTCTGATGCCGCTCATCATGATCGGACAGAACCTTCAAAGCAATCACGCAGAGATACGCGCAGAAGCTGACTTTGATGTGAATACGAAAGCCGAACGGGAAATAGAGGCTATTCTCATGCATCTTGAAAACCAGAACAAGATCATGATGGACATACTTGAGAAACTGGATAAGAAACCATGACCTGTTTTTCTTTCTGCCGGAGACATACAGGAACCTTAGTTTCCAATGTGTGATGAGAATATTTCTTCCGGACCAACGTGCATGAAGATTAATCCTTGTGAATAGATCTTCCCGCTTGTTATCTATAAAATGGCAGACAGCAGGAGGTTAGCAGATTCATTCTTCATTTAAAATGTCATATCTTGCCCTGAAATCAGGATACACATGAAAGATGGTATGAAGACGAGCCTGATGACCGGAGATAGAACAATGGTATAACAATAAATATGAGTGATTATGAATGAGTCGATGAAAATTCTGTATGACGAACATACAGTCATTATCAATGCGATTGACGTTGCAAGAAATGCGGCATCCCTAATCGGAAAGGATGATGCGGAATATGAAAAAACCATCCGTGACCTGATCTATTTCTTCCGCACATACGCCGATGAGTTTCATCATCATAAGGAAGAAGTGATTCTGTTTCCAGAGATGTCTAAACAGAATGAGCTGCTGGCAGATGGTGTGCTAAAGGAGATGCTGGAAAACCATGAGGATTTCCGCGAAATGGTCCGTTCCATCGAACAGCGTCTCAATGAGAAGCAGTTTCATGAAGCGCAGAAACTACTGGATCGGTATACCAATGCCTTGCTCGACCATATCGCAGCGGAAAACGAGGAACTGTTCCCGATGACTGACTCGCTGATGAGTGAAACTGAATTGCAAAGCATTTACTTCCGTTTCAAAGATTGCGACAGGGAGTTAGGCGAACAGAAAAAAGAAGATCTCGTAGAACTCGCTGATGCATTGAGAAAAAGCTTTATCTGATAGTCACTTTTCGTGGCAGAATGTAACTGAATAGCTGTCATATCCTTTGAACAGACTCCTTCTTCGCATTCTATGTCTTGACAGGCATAATAATAGACTGCTGAATTGAACATGTCATTGTTGTGAGACTGCCGAGATTGCATTCAAGTGATCTGCAGCATGCCATGCTGATTCCTTCACTCTTTGTGTCTCTATTCTAGCTGAAAGAGCTATTTTTCATCATGATGTCAAAACAAACCCTTGACAATCAGGTGTACATAACTTTTTATTCTTCTCAGAGCCCGATTTCATATTTTTGATGCCCAACATTTTTTCAGATGAAATTTTCCCATTTACATAATCATACCCAATATTCACTCCTCGACGGTGCCAGCAGTATCAAGAAGCTGTTTAAGAAAGCACTCACAGATGAGATGCCGGCCGTGGCCATCACCGATCATGGAAATATGTTCGGTGTGTTTGATTTTGTTAAGGAAGCCAAGAAATATAAGGATGATAAAGGCAATCTGCTGGTGAAGCCTATCGTGGGTTGTGAGTTTTATTTAGTCGAGAACAGAAATAAGCAACAGTTTACCAAAGAACAAAAGGATGTGCGCTATCATCAGTTATTGCTGGCCAAGAATCAACAAGGCTATAAAAACCTGATACGACTTTGTTCCCTTGGTTTTACAGAAGGTTTATATGGCAAATATCCGCGTATCGACAAGGAACTCATACTGCAATATCATGAAGGGCTGATCGCCTCAACCTGTTGTCTGGGTGCTTCGGTGCCGCGTACGATCTTGCGCGACGGACCTGAAGCCGGTGAAAAAGAATTCAAATGGTGGCTGGATATCTTCGGTGAAGATTATTATGTGGAGATACAACGTCATGATATTCCGGATCAGAACAAGGTGAATATCGAATTGCTTCGTCTGGCGGAAAAGTACAATGTGAAGATCATTGCCAGTAACGATTCGCATTATGTGGAAGAAGAAGACAGCAATGCCCATGATATCCTGCTTTGTGTCAATACCGGTGAATTGCAAAGTACGCCCAAGATGAAGGAGTTTGCCGATGATGACGCGGAAGCCAAGAATAAGCGATTCGCTTTTTATAATAATCAGTTCTTTTTCAAGACCACCGAGCAGATGACGGAACTGTTCAGTGATATCCCTGCCGCCATCGACAATACCAATGAGATCGTAGATAAGGTGGAATTGGTGAGTGTGACGAATGATCTGTTGCTGCCTAATTTTCCAGTTCCAGAACCCTTCAAGACACAGGAAGATTATCTCGAATTTCTGGCCTATGAAGGTGCCAAGATGCGGTATACGATTTTTTCACCCGAATTGGATGAACGTCTCAAGTTTGAACTGGGCGTCATACGTAAAATGGGTTTTGCGGGTTACTTTCTCATCGTGTCGGATATTATCATATCGTCCAAGAAATTAGGGGTGATCGTAGGGCCGGGGAGGGGCTCAGCCGCGGGTTCCGTGGTGGCGTATTGTATCGGTATCACGACGATTGATCCGTTGAAATACAATCTGCTGTTTGAACGTTTCCTTAATCCAGAGCGGGCCAGTATGCCTGATATCGATACCGATTTTGATGATATCGGTCGCGGTAAGGTGGTGGAATATATCGTCAACACCTATGGCAAGAACCAGGTGGCGCATATCATCACCTATGGTACCATGGCAGCTAAAAGCAGTATCAAGGATGTGGCCCGTGTGATGGATCTGCCGTTGGAAGAAAGTAATATGCTGGCCAAATTGGTACCGGATCGTCCCGGAACTTCGTTGAATGAAATGCTGCATATAACAGATAAGGATTTACAAAAGAAAGATAATATCACGGCGGAGGACGTGCAGAATGTGATGCAATTGCAAGGCTATTACAACGGTATGGATTTGAAATCCACCGTGTTGCATGAAGCGGAGAAACTGGAAGGGACCGTGCGCAATACCGGTATCCATGCCGCGGGTATCATCATCGGGCCTAAAGACCTGATGGAGATTATGCCGCTGTGCAAACAAAAAGATATTGACTTGTATGTCACCCAATTCTCAGGGAATGTGGTGGAAGAAGCAGGTGCCATCAAGATAGACGTACTCGGATTGAACAACTTAAGTATCATTCGTGATGCCTTGATTCTGATCAAGGAAAATCATGGTATCGATATCAATATCGATACGATTCCATTGGATGATGCGAAAACATATAAGCTGTATCAGGAAGGTGATACGGAAGGAACCTTCCAGTTTGCCTCGGCCGGTATGAAAAAGTACCTCAAGGAATTGAAGCCCGATAATATCGAAGATCTGATAGCAATGAATGCCTTATATCGTCCCGGGCCGATTGGCTACATCCCTGAATTTATCGAACGGAAGCATGGCCGTAAGGAAATAGTTTATGATCTGCCTGAGATGGAAGATACGTTAAAGGAAACCTATGGTATCACAGTTTATCAGGAACAGGTGATGTTGTTATCACAGCGACTGGCCAATTTCTCGAAAGGTGATGCCGATATCCTTCGTAAGGCCATGGGTAAGAAACAGATCGATGTGCTTCAGAAGATGAAAGCCAGGTTTTTGGAAGGCTGCACGGCCAATGATCATCCCCTGGATAAATGCGAAAAGATATGGGTTGACTGGGAAGCCTTTGCCCAATATGCCTTCAATAAATCGCACTCGACCTGTTATGCCTATCTGGCCTACCAGACTGCCTATCTCAAGGCCAACTATCTACCAGAATATATGGCGGCCTTATTGAACTCACAGGGCAATATTGAAAGTGTGTCACAATACATGCGTGAGTGCAAGAAGATGGGATTGAAAGTACAAGGACCCGATGTGAATGAGAGTAAGAAAGGCTTCAGTGTCAATCGTGAAGGTGTCATCCGTTTCGGTATGGGTGCCATCAAAGGAATCGGTGAAGCCGCCGTGATGGAGATTCTGGCTGAGCGTGAAAAGAACGGTCCCTATATAGATGTCTTCGATATGGTGAAACGTCTCAGTTCCAGAACTGTCAGCAAGAAGACCTTGGAAAGTCTGATCATGGCTGGCGGACTCGATTGCTTCACTTCTATGCACCGAGGACAATATTTTTCACTGCCTGCAGGAGAAACCCAAACGAACTTAGAGAAGATTATACGTTTCGGGCAACAGTTTACTTCGGATACGTTTACGTCCAACAGCCTGTTTGGTGATATAGGCATGCCTGAGATTTCCTTACCTAAATTACATTCAACAGAAGAATGGACATTAACACAAAAGCTGGAAAAAGAGAAGGAGATGGTTGGAATTTATATCAGTGCGCATCCCTTGGATAGCTTCCAGTTTGAAATGACCAATTATGGATTCACACCGTTATCAGACATAGAAAAGGAAAACTTGCGTAAGCGTCAGTTACGGGTGGCTGGTTATATATCTTCTGCGCAACACCAGATTTCAAAGAAAGGAACCTTATATGGAAGATTCAAACTGGTTGATTATAACGGAGAACATGAATTCACCTTGTTCAAGGAAGATTATCTTAAATTCAAGGATATGCTGATTCAGGATAATAAGATCATGGTGACCGGCACCTATCAGAACCGTTGGAATGATGAAAATCAATGGGAATTCAAGATACAGAGTATGTATCTGCTGGAAGATGTCAAAAAATTATTGACGAAACGGCTGAATATGACGGTGCAATTAGAACGTTTAGACAGTGCATTTATGGCCATTATACAGAAATATGCCGAAACGGCAGGCAAATGTGAGCTTGGTATACAAGTTGTAGATAAGGCCTCAGACAAAACGATACGGCTATACACTCCGCATCGCAAAATAGAATTAAGCGATCGGTTCTTAGAAGAGTTGGCGAAGATGGAAGGGATCGTCTATAATGTGGTTACCACATAAGAATGATATCTCATCGGAGAAGATTGAGATGACAAGTAAAGGAAATAGTTCATAGACAATTGGCATAGAAAAGGCTGTTCGCGTTAAAATGAAGTAACTTATATTTGCAGCCTCTGAGACAAACAGGATTTATAAAAATTTAAAAATAAAACAATGGCATTAACATTCACAGACGCAAATTTTGAAGCAGAAGTTCTTCAAACAAACAAATTAAACGTAGTCGATTTTTGGGCTCCATGGTGTGGACCATGTCTCGCTTTAGGGCCCACCATCGAGGCATTAGCAACCGAATATGAAGGGAAAGTGAATATCGGGAAAGTCAATACGGATGAGAATTCAGATCTTTCTATCAAATACGGCATCACCAGTATACCTTGTATCTTGTTTATCAAAGATGGCAAAGTCGTGGATAAACAAGTTGGAGCTGTACCTAAGGCAGCACTTGAAAGAAAGATTGTAGCCCATATGTAATGCAATCAACATAATTATAATAGGGATGGCCAAAGCTGTCCCTATTTTTTATGCCTAATTCTAATGTTTAGAAGTCATAGCTTACAAGGATATTTTTGAATTATCATCTTGCTATCAACACTCTGGCATCTACTGCAACCAGTCTATCAGGTGTGCCCAATAATGGATTAATGTCTAACTCTTTGATTTCAGGTACCGCTTTAAGCAAGGCCGACAGTTTGACAATAGCCCCGGCAAACAAATCCTCATTGACGCCTGCTTTTCCTCGAACACCCTGTATAATCGGATACGATTTTAAATGCTGGATCATGGAATGAGCTTCGTCATTCCCAACCGGTGCAATAGCTGATGAAATATCTTTGAACACTTCAATAAAGATACCGCCCAGTCCGCATAAGATCACATGTCCGAAGGCATCTTCCCTTGAGGCCCCGATAAAGACTTCCGTGCCTGATAACTGTTGCTGTATCAACACGGCCACCGCTTCATCAAGTTTCATCAATTCATGAAACGCATTTTCTGCATCCTGTTCATTTCGGATATTGAGTTTGACACCGCCGATATCTGATTTATGTACCGGGCCTACTACTTTCATCACCAACGGAAAGCCAAAGGTGACAGAGATCGATAAAGTTTCTACTAACGTGGTCACTGTTTCTTGCCTGGCCATTGGTATATCGGCGGCTTCAAAAAGTTCATATACTTGTTGTGGAGAGAGATAACCATCCGCGATAGAATCAATAAGTGACCTGATTTTGTTGTTATTGATTTCTGGCAATTCAGGATCTATAAAGGGTTGTTGCATCCTGCATGTTTTAGACAATACATAACCGAAACTGACTTCATCCGTAAAATTGACATGCCCTTTTGAATGAAACTGGCTCACTTCTTCGGCTGCTTGTATCATCGACGGAAGAATGGGAAAGATAGGTTTATGGCTGGTATTCATCTTTTCATGCAACACCTGATAGACATCATCCACCTTCCACATACCGGTTGTGCCGAACACCACCACCGAGGCATCAATCTGATCGAATCTATGTTCGACGTAATCAAGGATGGTTCCTAATTGTTTGGCTGTGCCGGTAGCCAGGAAATCAATCGGATTGGCAACTGAGGAACCAGCATATAATTCTGATAATAGCTTATCGGCATCCGGACCTTCCAGCTTGGGTACTTTCATGCCACCTTTGATCAATTCATCAGTCAGCATCACACCCGGGCCTCCTGCATGTGTGATCACAGCAATGCGGTTTCCGGTTAGCGGCTTAAACTTAAAGATGGCTGCAGTGTACACAAGTTCCTCTCGGCTATAGCAACGGATCACACCGGCTTTTCGTAACAAGGCGCTGACAGCGATATTAGAACCGGAAAGCGAACCTGTGTGGGAAGAAACCGCTCTTGATCCTGCTTCCGTAGAACCTGATTTGATAGCGGCAATCCGGCATCCTTTATTTACCAGTGATCGGGCATGTTTCAAGAATCGTTTCGGATCGGCAATCTGTTCCATATACATCAGTTTGATACCTGAACTTTTAATCGGATCATAGGTTTCGTCCCAATATTCAAGCATATCTTCTATACCTATCTGTGCACTGTTGCCAATGGAGAAAATATTCCTGAATTTAAGTCCACGTGGAATCGCCATTTCGAGTATATACACCATGGTAGCGCCTGATTCAGAAACACAATCACAACCTTTCGGGTCATAATCGGGAATCGGACCAGCAAACACGCCTTTATATTTTTCAGTGATCACACCAATGCAATTAGGTCCGATGAGGGTGGCCCCTGCTTCATGCACGATATCCACGCATCGCTTCTCAAGCGCCTTTCCTTCTTCACCGGTCTCACTGAATCCGGCTGAAAAGAGAATGAAGGCTTTGCAATTCTTTTCAACAGCAAGAATCCGAATTGTTTCTTCTACATAGGAAGATGCAATGGCCACGATAGCCAGTTCAACAGATGGTAGCGCACTGCAGGAAGGATAACAGACAACGCCCTGCACGTGGGTCTCTTTTGGATTCACGGCATATAAATTTCCTTCATAACCATTGGTGATAATATTATGAAGCACCTTGCCACCGGGTTTGGAACAATCATTAGATCCTCCGACAACAACAATTCCAGTCGGGTTAAATAGAGCATTGGTGATCATGTGTATGTATTTTCCGGTGCAAGGTAATGTCAGGATTCGGGTTAAAAATTGACTTATATCATCTTTAAGTAAAAAATAGGCCAGGATGAGTTTCATGTATTTGTATTTGATAGTTTGTTAACTATCTCTATTCAGTTGTCACCTTATTGCAGAGGTCAGGTTCGCTGACTTTAAGAATGAAACATATAATAAACCGAATAAACAAGGAATGAAACAATTCCAGGTTCTGTTTGAATAGATCAGGACCATCGGTGATAGCTATCTGAATCGGTATCTTGCCTGTGACATTAGACAAGATACAAGCCAAAAATAAAGGAGAGATGGATACTTATCCAGCGGAACAAAAGACATGAACTGATGAAAGAACCTTATTCATTCCGTTGAAAAGAAATACCTTCTCTTCGCCTAAAAAGTAAAATTCATAATCGAGCGGAGTACTTTTGAGACACGTTTAACTCAAACCGACTAAACAAGATACAATATGCCGACAACGAATTTCAACATGACAGGATTAAATGCTGAAGAAGTACGTAAGGCCAGGGAAGAATTCGGTGAAAACCGATTGGAATATAAAAAGGAAAATGGGTTCTTGATTGCGGTGAAGGGCCTGGCAAAAGAACCGATGGTCTTGTTGCTTTTAGTCACATCGTCTGTTTATTTCATCAGCGGCAAGATTGGTGACGGGATTTTTCTATCCTCTGCCATCATACTAGTGGCTGCTATTTCACTCTATCAGGATTCCAGAAGCCGAAATGCGATTCAAAAACTGAAGGACTTTACTCAACCTGAATGCAAGGTCATCAGGAATGGCGATGTGACTGAAATCAGCATAGAAGAATTGGTCGTAGGAGATAGTCTCATGATAGAAGAAGGTAGTTCTGTAGCCGCAGACGGGATCATAGTACACTCAAATGATTTCTCTGTCAACGAATCAATCCTTACTGGCGAATCGCTGGCCGTGTTCAAGGATCAAACGAAAGAAGATAATAAGGTCTTTCGTGGAACAAATGTGGTGGGTGGACTGGCCATTGCAACAGTCACTGCTATCGGAGGCGAAACCAAACTCGGAAAGATCGGCAAAAGTCTTGAAACAATTCAGGAAGAGAAAACGCCACTTGAAATACAGATTGGCAATTTTGTCAAGAAAATGGTGTTGGTGGGGGCTATTGTTTTTCTGGTGGTCTGGGGAATCAATTTTTATCATTCGCGCGAAGTATTGGATAGTCTGTTGAAAGCACTGACATTAGCCATGAGTATCTTGCCTGAGGAGATTCCAGTAGCCTTTACCACATTTATGGCTTTAGGTGCATGGCGTTTGATGAAGATGGGCATCATCGTCAAACAGATGAAGACAGTCGAAACACTTGGAAGCGCCACCGTAATCTGCACCGATAAAACCGGCACAATCACGGAAAACAATATGAGTCTGGCCAAGCTATTTCTTCAATCATCACAAATCATTTCCACCTTACATAGTCATACGAATGATGATGAAAATGAACTCATTCGTCTCGCGATGTGGGCTAGTGAACCCATTCCCTTCGATCCTATGGAAGTGGCCTTGCATAGAGCCTATGGGAAAGGAATGGAAACCGATGAACGCATCCATTATAAGATGGTGCACGAATACCCGCTAGAAGGGAAGCCACCCATGATGACGCACATATTCGAGAATGATGCAGGTAACCGTATCATAGCAGCTAAGGGTGCGACTGAAGCCATCATGGAAGCCTGTGATGTAAATGAAAAAGACAGGCTCCTGATTGAAAAGGCTGTCGAAGAAATGGCATCACAAGGATATAGGGTATTGGGAGTAGGGGAAGCTGACTTTGAAGGACAGGATTACCCACGACTTCAAAAAAACTTACCGTTCGTCTTTAAAGGGCTCGTCGCTTTTCATGACCCTCCGAAAGAAAATATTCAGGACGTGTTTGAACATTTTTATCGGGCTGGTATTTCAGTCAAGATAGTCACCGGAGACAATGCAGCCACCACGGCAGCTATCGCCAGACAAGTAGGATTCATGGGTTATGAAAAAAGTATTACCGGCGATGAACTTATGAAGTTGTCTGATCAGGAAATGCAGGAAAAGGTGAAGGAAGTCAATGTATTCACGCGCATGTTTCCTGAAGCCAAATTGAGAATCATAAATGCATTCAAAGCGAATAAGGAGATTGTAGCAATGACAGGTGATGGTGTCAATGACGGCCCCGCCTTGAAAGCAGCCCATATCGGTATTGCAATGGGAAAGAAAGGAACGGAGATTGCCAAAGAAGCAGCTTCTCTTATCCTGCTCGAAGATGATTTATCTAAGATGGTGGATGCAGTAGCCATGGGCCGAAGGATTTATACCAATTTAAAAAAGGCTATCCAATACATAATCTCCATCCATATACCGATCATACTGACTGTATTCATTCCTTTGATTTTGGGGTGGATTTATCCGAATATTTTCTCACCAGTCCATATCATATTTTTAGAATTGGTCATGGGGCCAACCTGTTCTATCATCTATGAGAATGAACCGATGGAAAAGAATGTCATGTTGCAAAAGCCACGACCGTTTACAACCACTTTCTTCAATTGGCGGGAATTGACAACCAGTGTCATTCAAGGCCTGATGATCACCGCAGGCACTCTGGCAGCTTATCAATATGCAGTTTTTGCCGGATTACATGAAGCCGCTACAAGAACCATGGTCTTCACTGTACTGATTGCAGCGAACATTTTCCTCACATTGGTCAACCGCTCATTCTTTTATTCTGTCATTACGACCCTGTTATACAAAAACAATCTGGTGCTACTCATTATTGGTCTCACCATATTCATAACGGCCATGTTGCTGTATATTCCACCATTGGCCTCCTTTTTCAGTTTTGAACCATTGAACCTTCAACAAATGCTGATTAGTGTGGGCATCGGTTTTGTTTCAGTGATCTGGTTCGAAGCCATCAAAGGATGGAGACGTTTACATGTTAAGGATAACAGGCCGACACATTCTTCAGAAAAATAAAGATTCACATACTAATATCATACAACAAGACATATCATGATAAATTTCAAAACCATACAGACCGAAATCGATGCCTGTTTCCTTTACAAGGTATTGGCAGACAACGAAGAAGACCCGAATGTAGCGAATGTCTTCAGGCAAATGAGCGAAATTGAAGAAAGTCATGCCTTGATTTTCATGAAAAAAAATGGGCTGGATACATCCAACTTACCGCCACCTTCCGGCAGAGCCAAAGTGTTAAAGAAGATAGGCCAGATGTTTGGTTATGATTATATACTCGGGGTCATGCTGGATACAGAGAAAAGTATTTCCACATCTATCTTGAGTGCCAGAAACAAACACCAATCTGCTGTTTCATTATCCGATACGGCTCATGTGACAATCCTGAAAAATATCCTGGATCATAATCCGAACATATCAGGTTCCAATCTCGCCCGTTTTGAAAAACGTCATCGTTCAGTGGGAGGCAATGCCTTACGAGCCGCGGTATTGGGCGGCAATGACGGATTGGTTTCAAACTTCAGTCTGGTGATGGGCATCGCTGGTGCTACGAGTGGTCAGAGTGAAGTACTGCTGACAGGGATGGCGGGCTTGCTGGCAGGGGCCTTATCCATGTCATTAGGAGAATGGATATCGGTAAAGAGTTCACAGGAATTATATGAAAATCAGATGGCATTAGAGATGGAAGAGCTTGAGCACAATCCGGAAGGGGAAGAGAAAGAACTGGCCTTGATTTATATTTCCAAAGGAATACCTGAAGAACAAGCCAGAAAGATGGCAAAGGATATCATTTCAAATAAAGATCATGCACATGAGGTGTTGGTGAAAGAGGAATTAGGTATCAATCCTGAAGACCTAAAGGGCTCGGCCATGGAAGCGGCCATAACTTCATTCCTGTTATTTGCAGTAGGGGCTATCATCCCGGTGATTCCGTTTTTCTTCCTGAGCGGTTACAAGGCAATTATCCTGAGCACCGTCTTCAGTGGTCTGGGATTGTTTCTAATCGGGTCTGCCATCACCTTGTTTACCGGCAAGAGCGTCTGGTATTCCGGTTTCAGGCAGGTAATTTTCGGATTGGCAGCAGCAGCGATTACCTTCGGTATTGGTAAACTAATCGGTGTATCCATTGCAGGATAACCATAATACTCATAAATTGAACCATATCACAACGTCAATTATTCACTAAAAACATACTTATGCAACCAGCTCATTACCATTTACTTTTCAATCATCTTCCCATCATCATTCCCGCTGTCGGTCTTGCTGCCCTGATACTCGGATTTGTAACCAGATCAGAAGTCGTCAAAAGGACTGCCTACTTTGTTTTTATCTTAGGCGCGTTGGGCACCTTGCCTGCGTTCTTTACGGGTGAAGACGCGGAACACGCGGTTAAAAACATGGCTGGTATAAGCCGGCATATGATACACGAACATGAAGAGAAAGCGGATACCTTCGCTATTCTCTCGTATATTCTCGGTGTATTGGCATTAATCACATTATGGTCAAGTTGGAAACAGAAAAGTTTTTCAAAATTGCTATCCTATATATTGATCGCTTGCAGTCTTGTGGTGTTATTCTTTGCACAGCAGACCGGTACGAGCGGTGGTGAGATCAGACATACAGAAATCAGGGAAAGCCCCATTGTTGATTCAGCCAATGCGATGATGACCCCGGTTGAAGAACAAGGAGATAAGGACAGAGATTAGGTTTCGTTATGCAGTCTGAGCCGACAGATGTTATTCTTTCCACATGAAGGGAAACAGGATGACTGAAAGAAGGATGACCAGAATATCCAGTGCGAGTAAGACGGTAAAAAATTTCCACCAGCCTACCACCAGCAAGGTCAGAAACAAGGGCTTAGATAGATCAGCTAGTAAGATCAGTTGAGGCACTACCAATGGGAAGCCTAATATGGCAATCAGTGCTGAGTTGCCACCTGCTTTACTGGAAATGGCAGATAGCAAGGTAAACAACAATGACAGACTTAATCCGCCCAACATGACCATCATCAGGAATTTTCCAAAATTAATGACAGGGTCGCCTAACAGGACGGCAAAAAGAAAGAAACTGACAAGACTCATCAATATCATCAGCACAACATTGTAAATCAGTTTAGAAATGATAATTTCTTTTGGATGATGCACCGTATAATAATAAATATTCCTGTTTTTATGTTCTTGTAGAAAACTTTTCGCCACCGCATTGACAGAAACAAACAAGAGTATGATCCAGAATAATGTATTCCAAACTTCAGGTTCAGGCCTTTCCTGAAGTACGTTAATGGCGAATATGGCACTACACAGGTAAAGCAGCAAACCATAAACCGAATACTTCTGTCGCCATTCAAGTAACAGGTCTTTTTGTATGAGTTTGATGATGCGTTGTATGGAAGTCGTGGAATTCATTCGGATATTCGTGCAAGTTATGGATTGTGGGTTAAGGAATTACTTTAAGACATGGTTTTAGTTCTAAATCAAAAGGATAATGGCAGCATCTACCAGGTTCCTTTGAAGTCATCCTTGTATTTGTCAAATGGTATACTCTTATGTTGATTTGTAGCTATATATTTTAGAATCATTTCAATAGTCGGCACATCCAGATAGCCAGGTACCGGTTGAGGATTTGTGAAACGTTCATCAAAAAAAACACTAGTCGGAAAGGTTAGTTTGTTGTTCATGAAAGTAGCGGCCAGTTCATTGGTCTTACGTCCGCTCAGACGACCATATTTTTTACCTTTAAATACAAGACTATCAGCTGTTTCAGCATCAAGCCGGATTGCATAATAATGCTCATTCATATATTCGATCACATGCGGATTGGTGAATGTCTTTTTTCCCATTTGTCGGCACCAAACGCACCAATCGGTGAAAATATCCATATAAACTTTCTTCGGCAAAAGTTTCATCTGCGTCTGTACTTCATCAAGGCTTAACCAATTGATGGTGGCGCTTGCATCAGGCACTTGCTTGTTTGAATGCTGACCAACCGCTAAGTATGAGCATAAATTGAACAAGAAGAAGGGGATGACGTATTTCATTTTAGTATAGTGTTTAGCCGATTGCTTTTGTAGTTTTGCCAATGGGATCCAGACAAAAATAATCAGAATTATGATAAAGCGAAAAATAGCGATAGGAATCACCGGTGCATCAGGTGCCATCTATGCGAACGTATTGATTCAGAAGCTTAAGGAATTAGAGAACATAGAGCTGTCGATGGTGATGAGTGATAACGCCAAAGACGTATGGAAATTTGAACTGGGCAATGAGAATTATCAGATTGCTGATATAAAATGTTTTGACAACAAGGACTACTTCGCACCTTTTGCCAGCGGAAGCAGCAGTTACGAAGCCCTTGTGATTTGCCCATGCAGCATGGGTACTCTAGGACGTATAGCCAATGGCATAAGTGATAACCTGATCACGCGTGCAGCCGATGTGATGATGAAGGAACGACGAAAGCTGATCTGTGTCGTGAGGGATACGCCATATAACCTTATTCATATCGATAACATGAAAAAAGTGACTGAAGCAGGTGGAATCATTTGTCCGGCGTCACCCTCTTTTTATAGTCTCCCGAAATCTTTTGAAGAATTAGCCTCTACAGTGATTGACAGAGTGATTGGTTTATTAGGTTTGCAGATCGACACCTATCGGTGGAGTGAATAATGTATGGCAGATATTCTAGAAATTTATACAGACGGATCGTCAAGAGGAAACCCTGGCAAAGGAGGTTATGGTATCGTATTGAAGTGGAACAAAACCAGGAAAGAACTAAGCGGCGGTTATCGACTTACAACCAATAACAGGATGGAGTTACTGGCCGTTATCATTGCACTTGAATCGTTGACCCGTCATGGCCTTACCATACGTATCACAACTGATAGCAAGTACGTGGTGGATGCGGTTGAAAAGAAATGGGTATTCGGCTGGGTAAAAAAACAATTCAAGGATAAGAAAAACAAGGACCTATGGTTGCGTTTTCTGGAATCATATAAACTCCACAACATCTCTTTCCATTGGGTAAAAGGTCACGGTTCTCACGGCGAAAATATCCGTTGCGACGAGTTGGCAACGGCTGCTGCCGATGGTGGATATCTCCTAGTGGATGAATGGTACGAGAAGAATAAAGATGCAGAGGGCTAACAGGCTGCTTCAAGACTAATGATCAGCAGGAGTTTCTACCTTCTTCTCAGCTTCTTTTTTCATTTCTCTCATTTCCTGTTCTTTTTTCAATTGCTCAGGTGTAGGTTCAACGTAAGTGAGTACGAAATCAGAAATTACTTTTTTGCCACCGACCCAAATGGTATACGTGCCATTGGGTAATGTGCTTAGCATAAAGCCACCTTCAGGATTTGTGACAACAGCATACTCTTTATTGTCAGAGGTTTTAAAGGTCACGTTTCGGCATGAAGCAGGATTTTTAAGTTGTTTGGCTGTAGTGGATGAATCGCTTGTAGCACTTGCAAATTCTTTTTCAACATTACCTGTCATGATAACCCGACCAGCTACAGTACAATTATCACAACCTCTTACTTTAGGTGTTTTGGTTCCTCGTGCTGAAACATCATAGGCAGCTTTGGCAGATGGGTCTAATTGAATTTCGATAAAGGTGATATTCACATTGTCGGGTCCTTTTTCAATCTTGTGTGTCAATGGCGTGGGGCCACCATATTTTGTTCTCTCTCTCGGCTTCATAAAACGTTTCCCTGTCGGGTCGATAGCTACTTGTGCAAAAGTAGAGATGCTGATACTGATTAATACGATAACTGCAATTATTCGTGTAAATTTCATATTGTTTTTTTTTGAGGGCTAAAGGTAAAAATATTTTCCAAAATGAATCAAAATAAAATTGGAGATCTTACTTCATATTGGCCTGCTTATTCTTCCTTAAAGCTGTTTCAAATAAAAATACAGAACTTATCAGCATCAGCAGTCCATAAAAGATATCTTCGACAGGAATGCTCAGTAGTCTAAGGCCAATCATCTCGTTCGGGTTATACCAAACCACAGGATTTTCTATACCTGTGCCAGTCAGAATTCCATTGACAATCAGGAATGGAATCAACAGAAATAAATAAGCAAAATAGAAGCGGCTTAGCCACGCAACCCTGATTATGAATTGAAGAAGGAATAGTATGACTGAAAGCAGGAAAAATGTAGCCGTCGTATATTTAGCAGGATAGAAAAAAAATGCCGACAGGGTAAGGCCTACTATAAGAATCAGTGTAATGGATTTTTCACTTTTCTTCAGATAATCTTTCTTGATCATTAAATTAATACAGAAATACGTAAACAAACAGGCATAAGGGATACAAAAGAAGAAAAGGATCTCTTCGAACGGCAGATTTCCAATAAAGAAACCTGTCAGATACGAAGGATTAAATCCCCAAACGCCGATATAGGTGTAATAGACATCCCAGGCAATGAATGCAGCAGCCACTAACAAGATTGAAGGGATCAGTCGTGGCCACCACTGATAAAATTTTATCTTTGGATGAAATGAAAAAAGAAAAGTCGGCAGGAAGGAAAATAAATTGATCAGGAGGTAGAGATAATGCATCAATGTTGGATTTTGAGTTCATCCTTAAAATACCTTAGCGGTACCCACAACATACCGAAACATTCACCTTCTTCCTTACCAAGATGTTTATGATGCATCTTGTGGGCCCTGCGTATGGCTCTTAAATAAAGCGAATTACTTGTTCTTAAAAACCTGAACCGTTGATGAATGAAAATATCATGGACAAAGAAATAGGCAAATCCATACAGCGAAATACCGGCACCTATCCAGAAGGCATATCCAAAACCTTGAAATGTTCCCCAAGTAATCAGACTGATACCCGGTATTCCGAAAATGAGAAAGAAATAGTCATTTTTCTCGAAGAAACCAGCATCATCACGTTGATGATGATCGTGATGAAGCGACCAGAGGAACCCATGCATGATATATTTATGTGAAAGCCATGCTACACCTTCCATCAATAGAAAGCTTGTTACTGTAGTTATTAAATAAAGTATCCAAACAGGCATGATCATTATTTTTTTTGTTTTGATTCGTTGAACTTATCAAGTACGTTTCTGACTTCCATTTTAAACCATACCGAATAGTGTTCAGGATGCGATTCTAAATCACGGAAAAGTTCGTCAATTGATCTGTATTTCCAATCGGCGACTTCTTCAGTATTGATGACAGGTTTTTGGTCCGAAATTCCGATGAACACATGGTCTAGTTCGTGTTCGGTAAGACCTTTGTCGAGCTCTGCCTTATAAAGAAAAGAATATAGAAATTGCAGATCGGTTTCCAAACCCATTTCTTCCATCAATCTTCGGTGTGCAGCAGATTGCGTGTCTTCTCCAACCTTTGGATGGCTGCAACAAGTGTTAGACCAAAGCCCTTCTGAGTGGTATTTGCCAAAGGCGCGTTGTTGCAAAAGCATTTCACCTTGGGTATTGAATAGAAAAACAGAAAAGGCCCTGTGTAATACGCCTTTTTCATGCGCCTTGAGTTTGGGCATCATGCCTATCTGTTCATCGTTTTCATTGACGAGTATGACTGCTTCCTGCATCATTTGTTGTTTAATAAATATTTAATTTTAATCGTATCACGGACTGAAAAAGCAAACCTACTTTATTAATATCAGGAATCCTGATCCTCGCACTCAATACTTGTTCAGCTGGTGTTTGCTTGATTTTTGAAAAGAGTTTCCTGTAATAAATATAAGCCAGATAGACGCCTGTTCGGGAAGAAACCGGCAGTTCCTTGATACCCGACAGCGCTAGATTGAATTCGGTCTCGATGTCGGCCTGTATTTGCTCTTTTTCTAAGCAGGAGAATTTTTCAAAGTTTACTTCAGGGAAATAGGTGCGTCCAAGCTCATGATAATCTGCCTTGAGGTCACGAAGGAAATTTACCTTTTGAAAGGCCGACCCAAGCTTCATAGCTGATGGCTTCAACGCTTCATAAAGTTTCGTATCCAATTCTGTGAATATGCGAAGGCACATAAGGCCTACAACCTCAGCTGATCCTAAAATATATTGGTTATAGGAATCCTTGTCATGAATCGATGACTGTAGGTCCGTTTCCATACTTCTTAAAAAGGTATCAATGAGCTCCCATTCTATTCTATAACTGTGAACGGTTTTCTGAAAACTGTTTAGTATCGGATTCAGACTTATCTTATTTTCCAGCGCATCCACGGTATCTTCTCTGAATTTTTTCATTAGATATACCTTGTCATAATCGTGGAAACTATCAACGATTTCATCGGCCAATCTTACAAAGCCATAGACACCATAGATAGGGTCGTGGAATTTCTTTGAAAGAAAGCGAATACCCAGTGAAAAGCTTGTACTATACCGACGGGTGGTAAGTTTGCTGCATGAGGCAGATACCTTATCGAAAATATGTTTCATGGACTAATGGGTTAAATAGTTAATTAATTCGTTCGCTGCAATTTGCCCCGATATGATGGATGGAGGCACACCAGGTCCAGGCACTGTTAACTGGCCGGCATAAAAAAGATTGCTGACTTTCTTACTTCGGATCTTAGGTTTGAATATGGCAGTCTGCAGTAGTGTATTGGCCAAACCATAGGCATTTCCCTTATAAGCGTTGTAATCTTGCTTAAAATCGTGTACGGAGTAAGATTTTTTATACAACAAATGCTGCTTTATGTCTTCGCCTGCAAATTGTTCGAGCCTATTCATCACCAAATTGAAATAGTGTGTGGTGTTAGCATCAGAATCACGCAAGCCAGCCGCAACAGGAATCAATATGAATAAGTTCTCACAATCTGCAGGTGCCACGGAAGGGTCTGTTTTGGAAGGACAGCACACGTAAAACAGAGGCTTAACAGGCCATGTTTTTGTCTGATAGATTTCCTTGGAATGTGCATCGAAGTCTTCATCAAAAAAAAGATTGTGATGACTAAGTTTAGATAATTTCTTATTGACGCCCAGATAAAATATAAGACTAGATGGAGCAAATGTTTTCTTCTCCCAATATGATGTGTCATACGATACATAATCAGTTGGCAAAAGTTCATTCTCGACATGATGATAATCTGCGCTGGCAATCAGTGCATCAATCGAGTGACTGCCCCCGGATGTTTGCAGCATGGTTGCTTTGCCAGATGAAATCTCTATCTGCTCTATAGGATTTGATGTATGGAAATTCGCACCTGCATCTTTTGCTATCTTTTCAAAGGCCTTTACAACTTCAGCAAAGCCGCCCATTGGATAAAAAGTGCCTTGCTTGAGACCGGCATGATTCATTAAGCTATATAATGCGGGTGTATCTTTTGGCATGGCACCCAGAAACAAGACCGGAAATTCAATGATGGCCTTTAACCTTGGATCTTTGAAATATTGACGTACATGTTGACTGAATGAAGAGAAGACCTGCAATTTCAATACATCGAGCAATAATTTCAAACTCATAAATTCAGAAATGGAATGAGCAGGGCGATATACCAATTCTGACATGCCTGTATTATATTTATATTCGGCCTGCAGAAGGAAGGCTTTCAATTTGACGGCACTTCCTTTTTCAATCGATTCGAATAATGTGCATAAGCTATCAAAATCTTCGGGTATGTCAAATGATTCAGTTGCGCTGAATATCACTTTGAATCCCGGATCCAACTTTACAAGTTCATAAAAATCACTGGTCGAATATCCCATGCTGTTATAATAATGTTCAAACACGTCAGGCATCCAGTACCAGCTTGGGCCCATATCGAACATGAACCCGTTCGCTTCAAAATGACGTGCCCTGCCGCCAATCTGTTCGTTCTTTTCAAACACATTCACTGTATGCCCTTTGGATGCAAGTAAGGCCGAAGCGGCAAGTCCGGCGAAACCTGAGCCTATGATGCCGATCTGCTTTTCTGTCTTTGTGAATGTGTTCATATGCGTCGTATAAGACATTTAGATGAAAGAAAATAAGTAATCAATGATGAATGATGATTTTAGGAATTGGAATTCTTGCAAGGCAGCAAATCTAATCAAGCAATCAAACAGAATACTATGTATGATATCATGGTCCTGCTTCAACTATAACCCCAAGTAGAAATCTATCGGGAAGAAAAAAAGAATGACCCCATGGATGCATGTCACTATCGGAAAGGCTTTCGGCGAATTACGAAGTTGCAGGTCATTTGTTATTGAGATCCCTACTTAGAAAAATTTTGATAGTTGATAAGGAATATCAATGCTGAAAGAGTTACCAAAACAAGGACATGGGATAATCACTATCAATTTAAATTATGCCAAGTGTAAATCAGGTTGTACTTATGCAGAATGAAATTATGGTTCTCCATCGGGTTTATCTCCTTATTTCTTTTTTCTTGTTCCTCAAAGCAAAAAGCTGACTTGATCATTCACAATGCAACGATCTATATGGTGAATGAAAAGTTTGATTTGGCCAATACCATGGTATTAAAGGATGGCAGGGTAGTTGCAATCGGAGGAGATTCATTATTAAAGCAATTCACTTCATTGAAAAAAATAAATGCGGAAGGGAAATTCATTTATCCTGGCTTCATTGATGCTCATTGTCATTTTACCGGATATGCCATGGATGCCTATAAATTAAAATTATTCGGCACCAAATCGTTCAGTGAAATGGTCAGTAAAGTCGTGGCTTTTGCCAGTTCATCGAATCGATCCTGGATAGAAGGAACGGGTTGGGATCAGAACGATTGGACTGACAAACACTTTCCTGTGAAAGATACTCTCGATCATCTATTTCCAGATATTCCTGTTTTTTTGTTACGGGTTGACGGTCATGCTGTTTTGCTCAATCAAAAGGCGCTTGACCTATGTGGTGTTAATACATCAGCATCGATTAGCGGTGGTGAAATTTCGCGCAAAGATGGGAAACTCACAGGCATACTGACGGATAATGCCATCAATCTTGTCAGGCCATTTTTGCCTGCATTGACAGCGAAAGAGGCCATGCATTATATCGTATCGGCACAACATGAATTTGTTCAGGTCGGATTGACTAGTATCGTTGAATGTGGTGTAAAGAAAGAAGTCATTGATTGGATGAAAACCATTTATCAAAACAAACAGCTGCAATTACGAACCACCTTCATGCTCAATGCTGATAGTGATTGTATGAATACTTATCTTAATAGGACACCACTTAAGACTGAAGACCTCCACATGGCGGGGTTTAAGGTATATGCTGATGGATCGTTGGGGTCGAGAGGAGCTTGTCTGTTACGGGATTATAGTGACAGACCTCATCATATGGGTAGCATGCTCACATCTTCTGAAAACTTGTCTAATATCATATCTAAGATTGAACAATCTCCGTACCAGCTTTGTATACATGCTATTGGAGATTCTGCAAATCGAAATGTACTGCAACTTTATGCCAATGCCTTAAAAGGTAAGAATGACAGACGCTGGCGTATAGAACATGCGCAGGTGGTTAATCAGAATGATATTCATTTGTTTGGTGATTACTCTATCATTCCATCGGTGCAACCCACCCATGCCACCAGCGATATGTATTGGGCTGAGGATAGAATAGGGAAAGACCGGATAAGGGAAGCGTATGCGTATAAAAATCTCTTGATGCAAAATAGATGGATGCCGCTTGGAACAGACTTTCCTGTAGAGAATCTGAATCCGATTTACACCTTCTATGCAGCGGTGTTTAGAAAGGATAAAGCGAATTTTCCTGATGCGGGTTTTCAAATAGAAAATGCATTGACACGTGAAGAGGCTCTACGGGGAATGACGATCTGGGCAGCGAAGTCGGTGTTTGAAGAAAAAGAGAAGGGGAGTCTGGAACCTGGCAAGTTGGCTGATTTTGTCATACTTGACACCGACCTCATGCATGATGAAGCTAGTCGAATCTATAAGTCAAAAGTACTGGCTACCTATATTAACGGAATGATGGTGTTCGGTAAAAATTAATACGTGCTAAAAATACAATCCGCGAAAATTGAAATGTCCCTGATTGTTCAATTCAAACGCAGGCAATGGAAATTTCAGTTTTAATCCGTTTAACACCTTCAGTAGTTTTAATCGGTGTCCTCTCATTTCTATCTTGCTCAAATCGATATCCGGTGCCAGATAAAATTGGCGCGTTCTGGCGATATCCCTTCGATCGAACACAGGTTGACCATTCGTATTCATCATGATCTGATTATTATCATCCCTTTGTATATTATCAAATCCACCGTATAAACCATCTGCGCCATAACCGACTGCGATGTTCAACCATTTAGGAAACCGGCTCTTTTTTGCAAATGACCAGATATTAGCGCTTAACCAATACGTTTGCGCATTATAATCCTTCAATATCCTTTCCATAGGTGAAGAACCAAATAAATTGTCAGCCCTTGCCTGTAAGTCATTACTGGAATAATGATAATGATGAGTTGAAAATTTGAATTCAATCCGCTGTTCACCCCAGGCATATTCCTGTGTAGCATATAATAAGGAGCCACTGGTGTTTGCTGCCATATCACCGATACTGAACCCCCATTTCTTACTGAATCCGTCAAGAATTTCGATCACGCCTTCATAGGCTATCCCCATTCCTGCACCGTATATGGCAGCTCTTTTTCGGGGAACACCAGACCATCTGAAAAGGCTCGAACTAAATTGCGCTCCCCAATAGGCACTCCAAGAATGACCGACTTTGTCAACTTGATTCCATTCGTGATCATCATTAAAGAAATGAAAAGCAGATCGTGGATAATGGGCATACCACGCCTGATTAAGTGCAACCATACTTCCGACCCAAATTGCTCCTTGACCAATACATACGCTATTTAGACGACGGGTATTTAGTGAATCAGCCGCAACAAAAAAAGGGGTGTGCTCTTTTTTTTGCGCATGCAATAACTGTGTGATTAACAGAAACAGGGGAAGAATTTTTTTAAACATCGAAGGCACAAATATAAGATAAACAAGATGGTTTGAATGGATGAATAATGCAGGTAAAAGCCTCCTGGCTATTGACTTATTTCTCTTGCATTCCGAAGCATTTCAGCATACGATAAATTCAGATGCATGGCGTTAACCACCAGAACAATTCGTTTCGTTTTGGTTGCTTCTGTTTTGGCGGCATCGACATACTTGCTGTAATAATTCTGATGTGATCGTGAAAGCTTATAAAAATTCATAGAAGCCGTTTCTTCATCCTTCAGACATTCGACTAAATCAGTATTCAACTGATAGTCTTCCTTATCTACTTCAATACGAACATGAAGGGAATCACCTTGGCCCTTTTTAATTAGTTTTCGGATATCATTTTTCAACGGCATGATAAAATTACCTTCCCCCATCGGAATCAAGGCGATGCCACTGATTTTGTGTTTGTCAAGAAAGCCTTTCACCCTGAACGATTTTCTGTTTCCGGGACTAAGCATTTCGGCCATATCCACAGGGACAACAAAATAAGTCCATCCGGTTTTTTCACCCTGTTTGCCAAATTTCTCTATGATAGTATCGAAGGTTGTCAAGGCCATGATTCAAGGAATTATCCGAGTTTCTCCGGCTTCATCTGAGGGAATAGCAAGACATCCTGTATGCTGGATTGGTTAGTCATAAGCATAGCCAGACGATCGATACCGAATCCGATACCTGCTGTCGGAGGCATGCCATATTCTAAGGCACGAAGAAAATCATGATCGATAAACATCGCTTCATCATCGCCACGTTCCATCAGTTTGACCTGCTCTTCAAAACGTTCACGCTGGTCGATCGGATCGTTCAACTCGGTATAGGCATTGGCAATTTCCTTTCCGTTGATGATCAGCTCGAATCGTTCTACCAAACCTTCTTTGCTTCGGTGTTTCTTTGTCAGCGGACTCATATCAACCGGGTAATCGATGATGAAGGTTGGCTGCACATAATGCGATTCACATTTACTGCCAAAAATTTCATCGATGAGTTTGCCACGGCCCATACTTGGTTCGACATGAATTCCCAACTCGATGCAAACCTCACGGATGGCATGTTCGTTCATCATGCTGATATCGAATCCAGTATGCTCTTTGATGGCATCATACATACTGATACGCTTATATGGTGCTTTGAATTCGATTTCGTTACCCCAGGCTTCAAATTTGGTGGTGCCGTTCGTGGCCAAAGCCACTCGCTCCAATAATTTTTCAGTCGTGTCCATCAACCAGATATAATCCTTGTAGGCCACATAAAATTCGAGCACTGTAAATTCAGGATTATGTGTACGATCCATCCCTTCATTTCTGAAATTACGGCTGAATTCATACACAAAATCAAAACCACCAACGATCAGACGCTTAAGGTAAAGTTCATTTGCGATACGCAAATAAAATGGCACATCGAGCGCATTATGATGCGTTGTAAACGGTCGTGCCGCTGCTCCGCCCGGAATATTCTGCAACACAGGCGTATCCACTTCAAGGGCATTCTGCTCATTAAGGAACTCACGGATACAATTCATCATCTTCGTTCGCTTGACAAAGTTTTCTTTCACTGAGGGATTGATAATGAGATCCGCATATCGCTGACGATAACGAAATTCCGGATCGGTCACTTCATCAAACACATTCCCTTCCTCATCACGCTTTACAATCGGTAATGGTTTAAGACTTTTAGCCAACAAGGTTATTTCCTTAGCATGTATGCTGATTTCACCGGTTTTAGTGGTGAACATATAGCCTGAACATCCGATGATATCACCCAAATCGGCCTTTTTAATTACTTCATCAAAGAAAAGTTTCTCCTCACCCGGACAAATATCATCACGCTTCACATACAATTGAATCAATCCTTCGGCATCCTGTATCTTAAAGAAAAACACCTTGCCCTTATCGTTTATGCTGAGTATACGACCGGCTACAGTTACGTCAAACGATTCGTTATTGCCATCCGCATACTGCTTCTTGACTGATTCGCTGTAATGAGTGACAGGAAACAAGGGCGCGGGGTAGGGGTCAATGCCGATGGATTTGAGATGGGCGAGTTTTTCTCTGCGGATAATTTCTTGTTCGGATAAGGCCATATTAATTATTGTAATTGAATTATAAATTTTAGTAAAGGAAGACTTACTTCAGATTGAATCAACTTCGGATTGAGGCACCTAGTTTCTTCTCTAAAGACTCTATGATTTGCTTCATTTCAGTTTCCACTTCAATATCAGTCAATGTTTTTTCATCATCATAAAAGGACAGATTGATCGCATAGGATTTCTTATCCGCACCTAGTTTCTCACTTTCGAACACATCAAACAGGTTGACGTTCTGCAGCAATTTACTCTTTGCCTGCTTCACAGTTTTTTGTACGTCTTGAAAATGAATCTGCTTGTCCAGTATCAATGCCAAATCACGTTTTACAGTCGGAAATTTAGGGATGCCTTTGAAACCAACTTTTTGTTTTTCATAAAATGCACGAATGACATCCCATGCCAGTTCGGCAAACCACACTTCTTGTTTAATATCGAATTGTTTCTGTTTGGCCTCTGATATCGATTCGATATGCCCGATTTTTTTTCGTTGAAACAAAATATGGATAATACCGTCTTCTTCCACCAATTCAGGTTTCATAGCATGGAGAAGACTTTCAATAATTCCCTTGACATAATAAGCATCAATCTTCTGCTCTTTTAGTTTCCAATGTTGGGTGTTGTAGTTTCCACTGAAATACAGACAAAGTTTTTCATTCTCAATAAAGCCATCTGAACTTGTCTGATATGTCTTGCCGAACTCAAAAAATTTCAGTTGCGTATTTTTCCTGTTCAGATTATAGGCTATGGCCACCAAACCCGTCTCCAGCATGGAAGGCCGCATACAATCCAATTCGGCCGAAAGACTATTCATCATTTTCACGATATTGGTCTGCTCAGAATAATAGGCACTATTTGTAATCGAATTTGTAAACAATTCCTGAAATCCTTTGCCAACCAAAACTTGTGCGATTTGATTCTTAACTTCAGGTTTATAACCTTCAGTGCCGGAGGGTAGAGAAAAGGCTATTTTGCCAGTAAACGGAATATTGTCAAGTCCATCGATTCGCATGATTTCTTCAACGACATCGGCTTGCATGGTGATATCAGGTTTTGCAAACGGGACCTTCACTGTGATGCCATTCTCATTTTCCTCAAGAATTGAAAAACAGAGACTATTCAATATACTTTTGATTTGTGAGGCAGGGTAATTCTTTCCTGCAAGATTCCTTACTTTTTCATATGAAACATCGATGGTTTTGGCAACAAATGGATCCGGATAGATATCAATCATCTCGGAAGCAATCGTTCCGCTGGCTATTTCACAAATGAGTTGTGCAGCACGTTGTAAGGCGTAAGGTACATTGCTGATATCAGCTCCTTTCTCGAAACGAACCGCTGCATCCGTTCGTAAACCATGACGCATGGACGTTTTGCGGATTGAATTATTTTCAAACCAGGCACTTTCTAAAAAGACGGATGTAGTGGTGGCACTTACGCCGCTATGCAATCCTCCGAAGACACCCGCTATACACATAGGTTCGTCTGCATTGCATATCATGAGATCTTCGTCACTCAATTCCCTTCCTTTCTCATCAAGGGTCACAAATGCTGTTTTATCTGCGAGGGTTTTTACAATAATCTTATTCCCCTTGATGGCGCTCATATCAAACGCGTGTAAAGGTTGTCCACACTCATGCAATACAAAGTTTGTGATATCCACGATATTGTTGATCGGCCGTAAACCGATACTTTTCAATCTGGTCTGCAGCCATTCAGGGGATTCAGAAACCTTGATATGATCGATACAGATACCGGCATAACGTCTGCATCTTGTATTGTCGATGATCTCAATGTCAACTTGCAATGAATGGTTAGATGCTGGCAGTTTTATTGCTGGTATGTGTGAAACAACTTGTGATTGATCGCGGTTGCTCAGATACGCGCAGATATCCTTGACGGCTCCGAGATGACTCATGGCATCCATTCTGTTGGGTGTCAGGCCTATTTCGTAAATGAAATCCGATTCAGGCAATTGATAATACTCTTTGGCAAGCGTGCCTATCCGAATATTGTCAGGTAATAGAATAATACCATCATGACTTTCACCCAAACCGATTTCATCTTCGGCACAAATCATTCCTTCACTTTCTTCTCCACGGATTTTAGCCTTCTTGATCATGAATGGTTCTCCTTTGAGTGGATACACCGTGGTGCCGACGGTGGCTACGACCACAGTCTGACCAGCCGCAACATTAGGAGCACCACATACAATATGTAAAAGTTCTACACCACCCGTATCGACTTTAGTTACTTTTAGTTTGTCTGCATTCGGATGTTGACCACATTCAATGACTTTACCGATGACAAGTCCTTCCAAACCACCTTTAACAGCTTCAGACTTCTCCATCGATTCCACTTCCAGACCAACAGAGGTGAGAATATGAGAAATTTCCTCTGGAGTAGGTTTGACGGGCAGATAGTCGCAAAGCCAATTATATGAAATTGTCATGATCTAATATTAAGGTTGCAAATATAGGAAAATAGAGCAGAGTAGATAGCACTCACGAAAGAGTTCATGAATTTGTATTATAAAGTTAACTAATATCATGTTTTCAGTGATTGAATGGATCAATTCAGCAAGGCGAACGGGAATTATATTTGCGATACAACTTTTGAATTGGTGAGATGGCAGTCAGAATCTACACAGCAAGTAAAATGGATGTCAAAAACAAGGGTTAAGTTGAAATGTACTTTGTCAACTATGTCAGCAGACAAATTTAATTTAACTCAGGTCCTTTAATTGAACTAAATAATAATTTCATCCATATCTAAATCGATAAATTTCATTTTCTCCTGACTTCCGCGATTTTTAGAATTAGGAGAAAAAAGTCTCTGAAAGGGCTTTAAATGCTGGATTGTGTTTTTGGTTTTGGGTGTCCCGGCTTATTTTTGAGAATGTTTGTTCGCAGGAAGAAGAATAGAAGTGGTGTCA
>CAIQUX010000039.1 GCA_903875055.1 uncultured Bacteroidota bacterium | reverse complement strand
CCAGAAACCGTAGTGGTCGAATTAAAGATACCCTACCACCCTGCTGATCGGCAAGCCCATTACATTGTAGAAACATCCATCTATTTTCTTGATGGCAACCGCTCCTATCCATTCCTGAATGGCATAGGCACCGGCTTTATCGAATGGGTTGTATACATTCACATAATATTCAATATCCCTAGCCGATATCGGATGGAAAGTCACTTTTGTACTGTCAGAAAAATGGGTTTCCTTATCACCTTCCAGAATAACAACGCCAGTAATGACTGTATGCGTCTCTCCGGAAAGTGACGCTAGGATTTTCATGGCATCTTCCTTATCCCGAGGTTTGCCGATAATCCTATCCTTCAAAACAACTATGGTATCAGCAGCCAGTATCCTTCGTTCCGGAAAATCAGACTGAATATCCCTTGCTTTTAGCATCGCGATAAAGACGGGCACTTCATTTATTTCCATGTCACATGGATACCTTTCATCTGTTTCCTTAGTATGAATTTCGAAATCGATTTCTGCCAGTTCAAGTAAGTGTTTCCTTCTGGGCGATTTTGATGCTAAGATGAGTGGTTGGTGCATAAGTCTAAAAACTAGTATTGATATCTGAATAACATATCATGGATAAAATTCCGACCAAAGTAATCCATTTCAGGTAAATGCTTATTTTATGAAAATGAATGGTCTTTGTTGCCTGTTGGATTTTATACACGACATAAAGTAAGGACAATAGAAGGAGGCATGTGGAACCGGTCACAGTAAAATGCATGTCTTTTTGAAAGACACATACGACAACAAGTATCATCAATAAGGAAACAATCAGTGCATATACAAAATTCTTTGCAGTTTGTATACCCCAGACTAAAGGTATGGTTTTACAATACTGGGTATCATCGCCTTTGATATCTTCTATATCTTTTATGACTTCCCTACTGAAAGTAATCAGAAAAGCGAAAAGTATATATGTCCAATAAATCCTTACCGTATACAAGCTGACATCAGAAAGTGGGAAGCCCGGTTCATAAATTGCTACCGACAGAAGGCTTAATGCTGTCAGAAAGGAAATTGTGAGATTACCTATCAACAGTTTTCGCTTGAACGTGGTTGAGTACACTAGTAAAAGAAAGATACTGATGAATTGTAGCACTAGATATCTCAGTTGTAAGTAATATAAAGAGATATATGCTGCCATCAGAAGTGCTAAAATGTTCAAGACAACATGCCATACAATAATAGTTCTTCGTTTGAAAACCTTCTCGATAGTCACCCGCTGTGGTTTGTTGATGGCATCGATACCAATATCAAAATAATCATTGATCATATAACCAGCGGCGGCTATCAACATCGTTGATAGAGCGAGCAGCAAAAGCAATCCTTCATTCAATACCAAGTGATGCAAATGTTGTTTAATAACCAAAGGCCTTATCAGCGAAAACCAAACCAATAACTGAGTCAGTACAATAAATATCAGATTAGGGAGTCTGATTAAGATAATGAAAGCTTTTACTTTATGCATCCTCAAATCAGTCGGATTAGGATGTCAATGCTTTCAGTAAGGCAATAGTTTCTGAAGGATTCTCAGTCGAAAATACCGTATTGCCAGCCACTAATACATCTGCGCCTGCCTGCACAATCTCACGGGCATTCTCAATGGTTACACCTCCGTCGATTTCAATCAGTGTGGAAAGACCACGTCGGTTGATTTCAGCTTTGAGTATCATTATTTTTTCGATGGTCTGTTGAATGAATTTTTGTCCGCCAAAACCCGGATTCACACTCATCATGCAAACCACATCAGTATCTTGCAGTATGTCAAACATCAGTTGAACGGGTGTATGCGGGTTAATGGCCACGCCAGCTTTCATCCCAAGGCTTCTGATCTGTTGAAGATTCCTATGCAGGTGGGGGCAAGCTTCGATATGGACACTTAATATGTCAGCACCCGCTTTTTTAAAATCTTCTGCATATTTTCCAGGTTCTTCAATCATCAGATGAACATCGAGCGTCTTTTTTGCTTCCCGTTTGATAGCCGAAATGACTGGCAAGCCAAAGCTTATATTCGGCACAAAACGACCATCCATTACGTCAAGATGGAACCAATCGGCCTGCGATTCGTTGATCATGTGAATGTCACATGAGAGGTTTAGAAAATCTGCCGAAAGAACGGATGGTGCAATGAGTGCCATGGGATTTTATTTTTTAATGTGTTTTTTTGCCCGTTGCAAGGCTGTTTTTGCTGGCTGATAATCCGGATTGAATATCAGTACCTGATTATAATCGATTATGGCCGGCTCAAATTTTTCAAGAATCTCATAACACAATCCTCGGTTGAAATATGCCTCCACATAATCCTGTTTAACATCTATTGCCATATCAAACTGACGGATGGCTTTTTCAGCTGAGTCTTCCTGAAGCAACATCCAACCGGTATTATAATAAGCCTTTTCGTATTGACTGTTGACGAGGACACATCTATGGAAAACTTTTTTCGCTTCGGCAAACATATTCTGATCCTGCCAAAACATACCTTCTCCATACAACGGTTCCATGTTAGTGGTATCCGCTTTGAATGCATTTTCAAAATAGCTCAATGCCATTGGGTTATGCTTCGCTTTAAAAATCAACGCCAGCTGCATGTGGGCATCCACATATTTCGGGTCGGTTTGAACAGCAGTTTGGAAACTTGAAATGGCCTTCGTGGTGTCTTTCATATTCTTATAACACATTCCTTTCAGAAAATAGGCCTCAGCGTTATACACGTCTGACCGAAGGACCGTGTTTATTTCTGTAAACGCCTTTGGATATTCTCCGGTAAATAGGAATATTTTGGCTATTCTCAAATGAGCTGTTTCATTATCAGGATTAAGCTTGATAGCTTTTTGAATCCATTGAACGCTGCCACTGATATCCTTATGCTCAAATAATATATCTGCAATAGAACTATAATAATTCGACTGTAAAGAATCTATCTTAATCGCTTTGAACAGATCGGCCAAGGCTAAAGAATCGTGTTTAGCTGAGCGATACAATTTACTGCGTTCGAATAGCAGGGTGGCATCTTTAGGATGTTTAGCGATTGCCTCTGAAACTTTACTTAGTTCAGATGATATCGGCTTATCACCTTGCTTATGACCCTTTCTGGAAGAAGAAAAATTACAAGCAAACAGACAAAAACTCAATACAAGAAGAAAGTGTATCTTACCGATAAATTTCATGGCGCAAACTTACGAATTAAGTAGAACGTAGTTCTGTTAAAGACAAACAAATATCCATATACGTAACCATAAAGCAGAAAAATGAACAATCTCTTTTTAAACAGTCTGTAATAATTTGTTACTTTTGTTCCGTATAATATTACTTTCAATGATACTATTTTCTCTATTCTCATGAAACAATACCTGCATAACAATCGATTTGTCAACACCTTCTTGGGGCTTAATAACGGAGAACGTATCTGGACGAGGCCTAGGGCATTATTCCTTTATTCACGTAATCAAATAGGGAAATGGCTGCTCTTGTTCCTCCTTACTAACAGCATGTTATTTGCGAATGGACAGACACAGGTAAAAATGAGCCTTGCCAATCCGGTTCAGGTATCTGATCATGAATTTGAATTTGATGTATTCATCAAGAATACCGGTAGCACCATGTTGGGCCTGATGAGCTATTCATTTGGTGTTGACCATCAGCCCGGACTAGCAAACGGCGGAACCTTATCTTATACCTATATCGCAGGTTCAAGAGACACCGCATTCGCAGGCATTACTGGTATTTCATCAGCCTATTCGGCGACAAACAACCAATTTAAGTTCACTACCGCAACTAATATGCTCACCACTGTGCCCGTTAATTTGCCAAGTGGCTCCCCTATGAAACTTGCCAGGATGAGAGTGTCAAACACCATTGCCTTTCCGAATTGCTTTCAACCCGGCTTAAGCCTTCATGTCGCATTCGGACTTGGATACACCCAATGTATTGCTACATGTTACGTGGTTCCGAATAATGTGTCTGCATTCTCAATTATCGGTACGTCGAATGCTGCTGCACCTAATGTCATCCTTGGACTCATAGGTGAAAACCTTTCGACACCATTAACGCTTGCAACATGCCCGGCTCCAACCATAAGCACATCGCAAACAACCGCCTGCGGATCATTTACATGGGCTGCGAGCGGGTTAACATATACATCCACCGGTCAATACACGCATAATACGTTGACAAATTGCATCTGTTACAATACCGAAATTTTAAACCTGACTATCCATTCTATCACATCGAGCACTCAGACTGTGAGCGCATCAGGCTCATATACCTGGCCTGTGAACGGCATCACCTACACCTCCTCCGGAACTTATTCAGCCACCTTCACAAACAGCATCGGATGCGATAGTTTACGACAACTTCTATTGACAATTATTCCTACACAATCCACCTTACAACTTCACTGTTTCATAGCTGGTTATTGGACCGGGAACAATTCAATGACACCTGTCCTTTCAAATCAGGGTGTCTCAGCTCCAATCACCGCTTGCGATTCGATCTCTGTAGACTTACACAATAGCTCGTCGCCTTATCAGGTAATCGCTACAGCGCGAACAATTCTAAATACAAACGGAATGGCTCTTTGTTCCTTCCCAATGCTGAGCGGCCAGTATTATATTGACGTCAAACATCGTAACGCGGTTGAAACATGGAGTATGAATCCAATTACTTTTGGAGCTCCCACTATTACCTATGATTTCACAAGCGGATCAGAAAAAGCATATGGCAATAACATGATGGAAGTATCTTCAGGAGTCTGGGCCTTTTATTCAGGTGACATAAACAGGGATAATAATATAGATTTGATTGACTTGGTAACTGTAGAAGATGACATTTACGCTTTTCTGTATGGATATCAAGATTCTGACCTGAATGGCGACGGTAATGTCGATTTAATGGATACGCCCGCCCTTGAGGCAAATGTTGAAAACTTTATTTATTTTCAAAGGCCCTGACAGTATTCGGCTTATTAATATTGACAATATAGAATCAATTTTATTTGCCTTCGCTATGGCAGATTCTTTCCTCCCTTATTGACATCGTATCGATTTTAACGAATTAAAGTCACATCACCTTTGAGCATGATTGTTTCATTTTTCAGGTGACAACGATACCTTAGCAAGTAATAATACGTTCCAAGTTCACAATCTTCGCCAAGATACTTTCCATCCCAACCGGTGCCTTCAGCCGTTGAACTGAAAACCTGATTGCCCCAACGGTTATAGATTTCAAAAGTAACCAACGAGATATACCCATATTGGATCAGTCTGAAAATGTCATTTTTTCCGTCTCCATTCGGAGAGAAAGCATTGGGCAAAGTCACCAGACAACATGGATCATACTCCACCGCAAAGTGGGATGAATCGGTACAGCCCAATTGATCGGTCACGTACGCTATCTGGTCTCCGTACCACAAATATTCTGCATGATTGGTGCTATTACCAATACTCCCACTCCAGCTGAATGCAAAAGGGCTTTGACCTCCTGTCACGATAGCCGTCGCCTTCCCATCGTCACCAAGTCCCTGACATGAGGCTGGTGAAGTTTTGACCGTCATATCCATCCGGTCACCTTCTATGACAGAAACTGAGGTGTCTGTATGACATCCGATGGAATCAATCACATGAATTGTATAATCACCGTTGGTAATTCCGTCGATACGACTGGTGGTGTCTATATAGATTGAATCGAATGTATAATGATAAGGTGGAAATGTGTTGATAGTATGCCAATCGATAGCAGCATCTGGATTGCCTGCACACAAAATCCCTTGCATACTATCAATAATAATATAAGGTTTCCGATCAGAAGGCTTCACTGTAAATTTACCAGTAGATTTGCACCCCAAGCCATCTTTTACTTCAACAATATAGTTTCCTGGCGATAAGTTGTTGTAGAAGGTGTCTATGCTGACTGGCTGGCCATTAAGATAATATGAGACCGGCTGATAACAATATTTAGAAGTTACAGTAATGGTTCCATCATTGACATCTTTACAACTAATATCCTTTACTCCTAACAAAAATAATTGAGCTGATGTATCGGGTTCAGTAACCATAGCAGTCGTATCGTCTGAACATCCATTAAAGTCTTTGATGACAACCTGATAGCTTCCAGCAAGTAATCCGTTAAATATGGACGATGTTTGAAGTGCAGAGCCATCAAGGGAATAAGCGTAAGGTGAAGTACCTCCAAATCCACCTGCTATAATGACACCGATGCTATCACCTCTGCACAAATTTGGGCTGACGTTTATTATTTGAGCTTTTAATGGCAATAATGGTTCGTTGACGAGTATTACGGTGTCTTCCTGACAACCCAGCACATCAGTAACACTTACGGTGTATTGCCCATTTCCTAAATTCGTAAATAGACTGAACGTTCCGGTTGAAACTCCGTTAAGGGTAAAATGATATGGTCCGAATCCTCCAATTGCAGCCAAAGAAATAGAACCGTCATTTCCGTATTTACAACTCACATTATGAACAGCGACATTTGAAAAATCCATATAATTAGTCGCAGCCAAATAAATTACAGTATCATAAACACAATCATGATAATCCTTTATATGCACAGTGTACGTACCTTGATATAAATTTTGAAAATGATTGTTAGTGGTAAAGAGTGAAGAATTGATAGCAAATAGATATGGACCTTGACCTCCGGAAGCATTGATAGTAATTTGCCCGTCTGTGGCTATGCTACAATGCGGATGGGAAATGTTTATGGAAGAAAAGAATATAACTGGAGGGGCAGTCAAATTAATATTGGAATCCGTTTGACAGAAAATGCTATCTCTAACATGCATAGTGTATATCCCACCATTCAGGTTGGTGAAATCATTATTGGCTGAATAGGTGCTGGCATTCATCGCATAACGTAGAGAACCTAAACCACCTATCGCATTCATGACGATGGCGCCATCCGATGAAGCATGGCATAAAACTGTATCGATCATCACATTATTAATAATAATAGGCGGAGCTGACTGAATAGTGATAAAACTATCAACGTAGCAACCTGCCTGATCCTGTACATGAACCATGAAATTACCCGTAGTTAATCCTTGAAAAGTGCCCGTAGTTTGAGGCAATCCTCCATTATAACTATAATTCACAGGGGGATGCATTGAATTGACAAAAAGATTGATGTATCCATTAGACCCACCCGCACAAATCACCGGTGTGAAATTTATTGAATTGATAGAAATCAACGGATCATTAATGAGAGTGATGAGGGAATCATGAACACAACTGTTATAATCCTTGATATGTAACAGATAATTTCCTGCTTGTAAATTCGTAATGAATCCACTGCTTGTAAACGGACTGACCCCTATAGAATAGGTATATGGCGAAACTCCGCCAATACCGTTCGATTGAATTACACCGATAGTACCCTGACAGCCAGGATTGATTACGGACAAATTGTTGAAATACAATGGGGCGGGTTGACCAATCGAAATTACAGAATCTTTACTACACCCTTTAGCGTCTTTGATAGTTAATGTATGAACTCCAGCAGCTAAATTTATAAAAATCCCACTTAGATTATATACACCTCCATCAATCCTGCATTGATAATATGGTGTTCCGCCACTTCCTATCGCAATTACTGTTGCATCAGCACCGCTATGACAACTAACAGATGTTATCTGAATAGATCCAAATCCCAGCAACGAAGGTTGTGAAAGGAAGACAACACTATCTGTAAAGCATCCCGCATTGTCCATTGCATGCAATGTATAAATTCCTGAGGCCAGACTGCTGAAACTGGATGTATTTGAGAAGGTATTCCCATTCAAAGCATATTGAAAAGGTGATAATCCGCCCGTTGTACTAAAAGTAACTGACCCGTTGGAGGCCGCGAAACAATCCGGCTCGACAAATGAAATCGAATTGATTTCGAAATTTCCGTTATTGTTAATATTAATGATGGTGTCTTTTGGACATCCGTAATAATCCTTCACATGGATAACATAAGAACCTGCACCTAATCCAGAAAAATTTGATACAGCACTGTAACTCCCTGCATTTAACGCATAAGTAAATGGCGGTGTTCCATTTGTCACATTCACACTTATACTGCCACTAGCTAGTCCGGAACATGATGCATTTGACAAAAGCACACTTGAAATGGCAACCTGTGTAGGTTGAAAGAGATCGATGATAGTATCATGCAGGCAATTATTCGCATCTTTCAGTGAAATCGTATAAGTCCCGGCAACTAGTGAAGGCCAATTCGATACACCCGCAAACTGTGATGAATTAAGGGAATACGAATAAGGAGGTGCACCGCCGGCTCCAATAAGAGATATGCTACCTACACCACCATAACAAGGGGCAAAAGTAACCGCAGCATTCATGAAATACATTGAAGGAGGTCCAGCTACATTGACAACTGAATCCTGATGACAGTTATTTGCATCCTGTATACTAACTGTATAGACACCAGGTGCCAAATTGGAAAATGTACCAACATTTGAGAGAGAGCCTCCGTTTAAAGAATAAGTAAGAGGAGGCGCACTTGCATTTGCATTCATGGAGATACTACCTGTAGCAGGGGAGAAACAACTAGAAGGAAGTGAAGTCGTGCCGGTTATTGAAAGGGTTGCTGAACTGCTTATGATCACGACAGTCGACTTAATACATCCGCTGGCATCTTTTGCCACAATAGTATAATTGCCAGCATTCAATGATGTGTAGTTTGCTGAAGATGAGAAAGCCGAACCATTCAGACTGTATTCGTAGGGTGCATTTCCGTTACCCGCACTGGCATTGATAGTGGCTAACGGACTTCCATTGCAACCCACATTTGTCGATGTGAATGTTATAAACATGAGTGTATTCACCGAAGTAAGCGTGGTAATACTTGATTGAGTACAGCCATTTGCATCCATAACTGAAATTGTATAGATTCCTCCTGTCAGATTAAAGAACGAAGAACTTGCAAGGTTTGAACCACCATTGAGGGAATAAACCAAAGGAGGCACCCCTCCTGAAGCGTTGATATTGATTGAACCAACATTTGGGAAACTGCATGTGGGGCTAACAGTATTCAAGGAATTGATACTAGGCCCCTGGCTGCTGAACAATACTATGACCGTATCATGAATGCAACTATTGGCATCTTTAACATGCAATAAATAACTTCCTGGAACCAACGGAGAAAAGGTGTTGGCCAACGAATACGCCCCTGAACCTATGGCAAACGAGTATGGTGGCAATCCGCCGCTTGCCCCGACAGTAATACTCCCCTGTACTGTACATGTCGGATCTACCGTACTTGAATTGGCAAAATACATGTCTGAAGGGGAAGTAAGAAAAGCAAGTGAAGAGGCAGTGCAACCTGTACCATCCTTAATAACTACAGTATAAGTCCCGGCTGAGAGTGAAACAAATGAACTGGAAGTAGTAAATGCAGCTCCATTGATAGAATAAATATAAGGCCAAGTGCCCCCTGCTCCTGTTGCCACTATAACTCCTGAATTGCCAGCACAACCAGGTTGTGTCAGACTCATTGCGAGAATTGAAACCTGACTGATTTGATTGATCAAGACAGAAGTATCCTTGATACAGTTATTAGAGTCTTTTATATGTACAACAAATAGGCCTGAAGGTAAATTAGCAAAACTTCCAGAAGACTGGTATAAACCAGCGTTAAGGGCATAATTCAACGAAGAGATACCTCCATAAGCAGTTAATTGAATGAAGCCATTGTTAACAGAGCATGTGGCATTCATTGTATTAATCGTGTTCACGGTAATTTGACCTGGTGAAGAAATAAATATCAACGTGTCCCTGACGCAACCATAACTGTCCTTAACATGCACCATATGATTTCCTGGAGGAAGATTGGTGATGGTATTATTGCTCGAATAAGGAGAAGTACCCACCGAATACGTCAAAGGCGGAACCCCTCCAGAAGCATTTACAGTAACAGAACCGGTGTTGATGCCATAACAAGTTAGGTTAGTCACAGTGGCAGAGTTTATTGAAATACTCGTCCCTTGCAACAGCATGACTGTCGTGTCATGCGTGCAGCCAATACTATCCTTGATGGTTATTGTATAGGTCCCTGCAAACAACCCGCTAAAAACGTTACTTGAAGTATAGGCTGCTGTGTTTAATTTGTAAGAATAAGGAGGAACCCCTCCTATGCCTGAAACAGTGATCACTCCGCTTGGAGTACCTGCACATCCAAATTGTGTTGAAATCGACATCTGGATACTCGGATATACAGTAAACGTGATAGAAGACCCAACAGGCATCGCATTACCGCAGTTGTCTATCAATGTATTGCCATCTATCCCATTGACAACAGATAAATTATAAGTGCCAGGCATCAGCGGTGATGAAAACCCAATATCAAATAAATTTGAGTAAGTACCTCCAGCATTACATGATGCACAGTTGACCCCTGTGATCGTCGAAGAAGTTGAACTCAGATGAAAATCGCTTCCATTAGGATCATATGAACTGCAAATTATATTTTCAGAAAGCAGTACTCTGACAGAAGCAGGACCACTGCATGAAGTCGAAATCGAGTCTCCTTTGATAAATGGTGGAACATTATCCACTATCTGACAAGTAGAAGCGCCAAAATCAATCTTATACCCGGCATTACTTGAAGAAGAATTGTTAATCAGGATTACAAAAGTCTGACCTGCCAACGCATTGATGGCACTACTGAATGAGCTACCTCCTGCACCAACTGATGGATTGGGAGCAGAAACAGATAATCCTGTCAATCCACCTGGGGAAGAACTCGCCAAAGAAGCATAATTACAACGAATAGGAGACAGACCACCAGAGCCAGTTATTGCATCACAAGATTTATCTGTCAAGTCCCAAACTGCGAAATCATAATCGTTTGAGCCAAAAGGTGTTATTGTAAAGGCAAGTGTTCCAGACGTAGATGTATTAAGGATATACCACACCGAATTATTCTCCCCGGTTGTCAGACAACCCTGATTTGAGCCATTTAAATCTGCAAAATTACCAATACCAGAAAAAGAGGTCGTTTGTGTATATACTGTTTGACAAATAGGAATAGCTCCCATGCAATTTTGTGCAGGAGTCTGGGCCTTAGTCAACATCACATAACTCAGAAATAATAATATGACCGATACTTTTTTCAATTAAAAGTGGATAATAAGTGGATAAGACAAAATAAATCGTGGACAAAACGGGGATAAAGTTACTAATAAATATTTTGAAATACTAAATTTTTAATAAAATAATTGTTATTTCACATTGAACCTAAGCAACTTGGCTACCAAAATTTGACGTAACCCGTTTTATTCGCTCGAATTTTCCCCTTAAAGTGAGGAATAAATCTACTCTTCTCTTATCTCATTCCGTTATATTGACAAAGGTCATATCTGATAGACAAGAACATGATATACAAAACTAGCTTTTCGTTATAAAATTCACACGTTTCCCGGCGTTGGTCTCTTTTACTTAGTGCATCTGATTCATAGTATAAATTCTTAGTTAAATATTCTGTCATGAATTTCATAAGGTCAATTCGTATTTACGACCAATTTAAATCAAACCACAAAAAATTGAAATACCATTTCAAGTTCATTATTCCTAAATGACTATGCAAAATAAACAATGTCTATACTAGTGTAAAGTGACATCTCGGGCTTTAAAGAAAGTCAATGCCCCTTTTACAAAATTTGAAGAAATCGAATGTAAACCAGAAGGATAAAGAAGCAACCTACCGCAAAAGAGTAAAATCGCCCTTCTTGATGTTCAATTTTGTACTTAGTTGACAGTAATACCTCACCAGGTAATAATAAGTCCCGATTTCATAGTCAGAACCTTGAAATTTGCCATCCCAGGCACCATCCATCGAATTCGTGATAAACACCTGATGGCCCCACCTATCGTAAATTTCAAAACTTTTAAGATTGATCACTCCATAATGAATGATTCGATACACATCGTTATGACCGTCATTATTCGGCGAAAAGGCATTAGGCATATACAAATCGCAACAAGGAAAATAGTCAACGACATAACGAACCGTATCTGTACAACCTTCATTATCCTGAACAACCAATATCTGATTTCCATAGGAAACATTCTCCAGAACAGATGAAGTGTCTGAATACCCAAGCCACTTATACTGATAAGGCTGCACTCCTCCGATTACAGACGCAGTGGCTTTACCATCCTTACCATCACCAGTACATGATGCACCAACCGTCTCAACGGACGCAGCAAGTGTTGTCGAGTTGACTATGATAATTGTTGTATCATTTTTGCAGCCAGCTGAATCTGTAAGCTGAATTAGATAATTTCCGGAGACCAGATTATTTAATTTACTGACGGTGTCCAGCAAATTTCCATTGACTATATATGTATACGGTGCAAATCCGTTGATGCCAGACCAGTCAATCATCCCGATATTATCACCATTACATAAATTCTCAACTAAATTATCTATATGAACATAGGGTCTTTTAGTCGGAACGGCTATGACAAAACTAGCAGATGATTTACATCCATTGCTGTCAGTGACTTCTATCACATAATTCCCAGCACTCAATTGCAGAAAGTTTGAATCAACTACTGCAGGTCCACCATTAATCGTATATGTGTATGGCTTCACGCCTCCGGTTGCACCCATTTGTAAGGACCCGTCGGTCAAACCGATACAGGTTATTTCCTTCTTCCTGTTCAGCCGTATCGCCAAAGGTGCAGCTGGTTGTAATACATGAACAATACTGTCTTTCTGACATCCATAAAAATCTTTAACGCTAATTGTATACGTACCGACAGACAATGATGTGAACAATCCACTTGTCTGAAAAGCACCACCATTCCTGGCATATTGATAAGGTGCCGTACCGCCTGATGCAGATGCATTGATTTGCCCCGTCTGATCCCCAAAACACTTAATATGTGTCAGTGTCAATGAGTTAAAGTTCAATGCAATGGCCGGTTCAGTGATCGTAATCACCGTATCTTTAACACAACCCAGCATATCGGCCACATGAATCGAATAGACCCCGGCTTGTACATTCAGAAAATTGCTGTTTGTTCCAGTCGGACTTCCATTCAATTGATACGAATAAGGAGAAACGCCCCCTGATGTCTGCAAGGTTATAAACCCGGTATGGTCGTATTTACAATGAACATTTTGCGTACTTACATTTGTAAACGACAATGAATTGGTAGGCACTAATGTAACCACACTATCCTTCAGACAACCTTTTGAATCCTTGATATGAATCGCATAAACGCCGGCCGCTAAGTTATTGAATGAATTCACTGTTGAAAACGCACCTGCGTTCAACGCATAAAGATAGGACGGCGAGCCTCCTGATGCAGTCATGTTGATGACCCCCGTATTGATATTCGAGCATGGAGGATTGGTTATTGTAACTGTATTAAACTGAAGTGCCGTCGGTTCTGTCATCATAATCACAGTTGTATTTGTGCATCCTGCAGCATCTGAAACTTCGACAGTATAAATTCCGGCTGACAATGCATTAAAGATGCCTGTGATATTGGTACTAGCTCCAGCATTCAAATCATACACGATGGTTCCGGTTCCACCTGAAGCTGTGATATGAATACTCCCTGTACTGCTTCCATGACAATTGACCTGAGTAAGAACTGGCACTCCCAATGTTAATGGGGCCGGTTGAGTTATGGTTGTTGCTGAAGTAGCCGTGCATCCATTCGCATCGATTGCCTGAACCGTATAGGTTCCTGCTCCCAGCGAAACAAAATTCCCCGACAAACTCACTGTTCCCGAAGGCATCAATATATAATTTAACACCCCTGTCCCACCAGTAGCCACTGCATGTATACTTCCCGTATTCCCTCCATTACAACTCACCGGACTTGATGTGAATGTTGTAAACAACAGAGCCGCCGGCTGAGTCATAGTAGCTGATGTGGTGACAGTACAACCACTTGCATCCGTTGAGATAATCGTGTACACACCTGCTGCCAAATTAGAAAACAAACCACTACCCGAAACAATACTTCCGGGCATCAAGGTGTATTGGATTACTCCTGTTCCGCCTGAAGAATTGATAGTCACAGACCCTGTACTATTACCATGACAAACAACCGGCACCGTCAATACGGAATTGACATGAACCGCTGTCGGTTGCGTTATAGTCACTGAAGTAGCATTGCTGCAGCCATTCACATCACTTACTAGCACGGTATACACTCCTGCTGTTAGCCCCGTATATAGACCGGTCGTATTTGTTCCTCCTGAAGGTGACGATGTATAGGTTAAAAATCCGGTTCCACCAGAGGCAGCTACATGAATGGCTCCATTGGCATTTCCAAAACAAGGCATCACATTCGTTGAGCTTGCCAAAGTCCAGGACACGGCATTATTTGCAGTCAGCGCTACTATGGTCGATAGTGAGCAGCCATTGGCATCAACCGCATTAACCGTATATGAGCCTGCCGATAATGAGGGAAAACTACCTGTTGTATTTGAAACTGTATTGGGTAAAAGTGTATACGTTATGGTTCCTGTTCCGCCTGCCGATGAAAGTGTAATAGATCCATTCGTACTTCCGTTGCACATTGGATTCACTGTTTGTGCATTCGTCCATGCCAATAAGGTTGGCGATGTAATAGAAGCCGTCATCGTTTTTGTACAGCCTATACTGCTACTGATAGTAACCGTATAGGTATTGGCTGGCAAATTAGTGAACGTAAATGGAGATGTCGTTCCGCTAACCCCTGTGGGATTTAACGTAAACGTCATTGGCAAACTGGCTGTTCCCGTAGCAGTGATGCTCCCGTTTGTTAGACCGTTGCAAGTAATATTGGTATGAGTCAGACTCAACACCGGTGTCGGATCAACTGAAATAGTTATGGTCGAATCAACCGAAGGGCAACCTGGATAGGAAGAGGTAATCGTATAAGTCGTTGTGGTGCTTGGGGATGCGGTAACATTACTTCCGCTTGCGTTGCTCAGACTTGAAGCCGGCGACCAGCTAAAAGTCAGATTAGGATTAGCAGGAGCAGGGGTAGCACTTAATGGAATAGTTTGTCCGTTACAAATCGTATCATTCAATGATTTTGCGAAGGTCGGATATTCCAGAATATCAACTGTCAAGGTCTCAGTGACCGCACCACCACATATACTTCCATTGATACTTAAAATCAAAGTTTCAGGCCCTTCAATGATTCCATCTTGTAAGGCGGTGACGGTAATCGTTGTGGATATTGCATTGGCGGGTATAACAGCTGAACCGCTAAGTGCTGTAAAATCCAACCCATTGGTGGCAGTTCCTGACATTGAATAGGTCACCGTTTGTGGATATGGCTTAGCCTGCGGTCTTGTGATGGTGATGACGGCAGGAGAACACCCTTCTATGGCAAACGGATTGCCGGAAGATATGGTATTACTAGAAGTGACATTCGTAACGGTAGCGATATCCGACACAAAACTTCCCGCTTGCAAAAACACACCTGAATCGTACACATGATCGGTCACATCACCGATGGCAAATTTCATATGATAGGTCGAACATGGTGTGACCGCAGCCTTTGCTGTCAACAACGACGTTAACCCGTTATAGGTGATGGTCGTACTGGCGGAATTATTGACGTACAACGAAGTGAAAGGAGAGCCTGTACCTAATGACGTGCAATTTGTCAACACGCCGCCACCCGTTGAACTGATAGTACCATTGTTAATTGAATTGATGGTCACCGGAATGCTTGTTCCAGGCACCAAGGCTACATTGGTGGGCGTGGCATACCCCGGACCAGATAGAAAGAAAGCAAAAATATCATTGTACTGACTGCAGTTATAAATCGGATATTCTTCAGATCCGAAACGATAATTAAATTGGATGGTATCTCCCGTGGGAATAAAATCAAATTCGAGTTTACAAAGATCATGTATATTACTAGTCGTAGTCCCGGCGGCTGTCGCCAGATTCGCATCGCCACCATTGGTGTTATTGTTTACAGAAGCGAAATCAGATCCTAACCCGTTCACACCAAAAGCTGTACCACTTGTCTGTGCCCGGCCGGTAGTTAATACCACACCACTATCGATCAACACAGAAGAAGCCAACCCGTTATCAAATTTCCCGCTGCCATTAAGAGGGCAGGTCAATACAGGATTGGTATATGTGATTCCCACACCCACCAAACGACTTATGAGAACGTTGGCTGTTGCATTGGGTGTGATGGCAATCTGAGCAGATATTTCTCGTCCGTTCAATATAATCAGGGCGATAATCAGACAACGCAACAGAAAAGTAATTTTTACATTCATAAAAGAAGATGGCATTTTAAAAGACATCCGGAATCGCAAACGGTATGCGCATTGTTTGAAAGCATGAAAGTAGAAACAGAATCCGGCTTGTTATAGTATTAATCGATGAAAATACATTTTAGACTGACAAAGAACAATGGCATGACACGGTCATGACAATTGACACGATACAGTTCCCCGAAGGCTACATCCTTCATCATAAAGGAATCAAAAAAAATAACCATCGACCACACGAATTACCAAATTAATAAATTTGTACCCTATATTTGCCCACTCAAAATATTCAACGTACATGCCATACTTATTTACATCTGAATCCGTTTCAGAAGGACACCCGGATAAAGTAGCCGACCAGATATCCGATGCATTGATCGATAACTTTCTTGCCTACGACCCCAACTCCAAGGTAGCCTGCGAAACGCTGGTGACTACCGGACAGGTTGTATTGGCAGGTGAAGTGAAATCGGAGGCTTATCTCGATGTGCAGGAAATTACCCGTGAGGTCATCCGTCAGATCGGATACACCAAATCGGAGTATATGTTCGAGGCTAACTCCTGCGGTATCTTCTCGGCCATTCACGAACAAAGCGCCGATATCAATCAGGGTGTCGATCGCAAGGTCAAGAAAGAAAGTTTTGAAACGAAAGCCAATGCGCAAGGTGCCGGCGATCAGGGAATGATGTTTGGTTATGCCACACGCGAAACCGAAAACTATATGCCGCTGGCATTAGATCTCGCCCACAAGATATTGAAAGAATTATCCAATACCCGTCGTGCCGGAAAAGATATGAAATACCTGCGCCCTGATGCAAAAAGTCAGGTCACCATCGAGTACGACGATCACAACAATCCGGTTCGTATCGACACAATAGTGGTTTCGACCCAACACGATGATTTCGACAAGGATGCCAAGATGCTTGAGAAAATCAAAAGCGATGTCATCAACTTCATCATCCCGCGTGTTAAGAAACAATTGAAACCGGCGCTGCAAAAACTGTTTACCGACAAGATTACCTATCATATCAACCCTACAGGAAAGTTCGTCATTGGCGGACCTCATGGCGATACCGGTCTCACAGGCCGAAAGATCATCGTTGATACTTATGGTGGTAAAGGTGCTCATGGTGGTGGTGCGTTCAGCGGTAAAGATCCAAGTAAGGTCGATCGCAGTGCTGCCTATGCCACACGTCATATTGCAAAAAACCTGGTAGCCGCCGGATTATGTGATGAGGTGTTGGTGCAGGTATCGTATGCAATCGGTGTAGCCAAGCCATGCGGATTGTTTATCAATACTTATGTTACATCTAAGGTGAATATGACTGATGGCGAAATCGCTAAAATCGTAGAAAAGATTTTCGATATGCGTCCTTATGCGATCGAGCAACGTCTTAAACTCCGCAACCCTATCTATTCCGAAACAGCCTCGTATGGCCATATGGGTAGAAAGAATGAAGAAGTGACTAAGATCTTCAACAAAGGAAAGAAAAATGAAAAGAAAGTGAAGGTTGAATTGTTTACCTGGGAAAAACTCGATTATGTTCCTCAGGTGAAGAAAGCCTTCGGATTGAAATAAGATAGTGATTAATGAATACTAAGAACTGCTTCGAAAGAGGCAGTTTTTTTTTATGGGGTCATCGGCTTCATCGTTCTTCATCATCGGTGGCGATGGCACCGTTCGACAAATTATCATTCATCGACTGTTATCATCCATGCAACCATTCCATTCTGACCCTTCTTTTCAAGAGGATTGGTCCAAACCATTTGATTCATACCATTCTTTTCCAGAGGATTGGTCCAAACCATTTGATTCATACCATTCTTTTCCAGAGGATTGGTCCAAACCATTTGATTCATACCATT
>CAIQUX010000038.1 GCA_903875055.1 uncultured Bacteroidota bacterium | reverse complement strand
GTGGTGGCATTGGTCATGTTCAGATAATTCAATTGATTGTCTGTCATAGGTTTTGTTTTAATAGGTTAAAAAAGAATATTTTACAATGCGATTTTATAAACTTTCCAAATTATTTCCAAATAATAATAATTAATTTTTTGTTGAAACTATGTTTGAAAAGATGCTAACAATAGTAATCGAATCTTTTAATTTACTTGAACAATGTAAAATGAAAATTAGCACACTAATAATAGAAGCGAAACAAAAGAAAACATGCTTGGCAAGTTGGCACCTTGCAAAACTTAGCACAAAACATCATCAGCAAACTGAAAACTCACAAAAGATAGCAGAAAACATTCTCAGGAAGCTGAAAACCTTATAAGCGAGCAGAAAACAAACTAAAGACAGTAGAAAACGTTCTCAGCGAGCAGAAAACAGACAAAAGACCGCAGAAAACGCTCTCAGCGAACAGAAAACAGACTAAAGACTGTAGAAAACCTCGTGAGCGAGCAGAAAACAGACTTAAGACCGTAGAAAACAAACTAAAGACCGCAGAAAACGCTCTCAGCGAGCAGAAAACAGACAAAAAACGGCAGAAAACTATCAAATTTCCTATCGCTTGGTGTCTCACCTACCAATAGAAAAGTATCATCCAGAATTTCTTGCTGTAGTACCTGTCTTCACGGACCACCTGTAAAGGCACATGATAATTGAACGCTTTCTTCGTCCATCCCATTTATTAATAAATCTCTAATGAACAACACAATTCTTCATTTACATGACTGAGTCATTATATTTGTTCACAAAATTTTCCGTATGCAACAACAAAACAAAGCACTGAATGTTACCCTGACTTTTATCCGCATGTTCGTCGGTATCCTCTTTATCTTCTCCGGTCTCATCAAAGCCAATGATCCATCGGGTCTGGCCTATAAGATGGGTGAGTTTTTTGAAATCTGGGGCAAAGAGGGTTATATGCCTTCACTGATGTTGTGGCTTGACGGATTCAAACTGTTTTTCTCGATCGCGATGATCACCTTTGAAATCATAGCCGGTATCGCTCTCATCATCGGTTATCGTTTCAAACTCTTCGCTTATCTCATCCTGCTCCTCACCATCTTCTTTACCTTCCTGACCGGCTATGCCTTGTTTAGCGGCAAGGTCAAAGAATGCGGTTGCTTTGGCGATTGTATACGCCTTCAAGCCAACGAATCCTTCATGAAGGATCTCATCCTGCTGGCCCTGATCATGATACTGGTATTCTTCAGAAAACATATCAAGCAGGCTTTCTCTAACGGTATCGCCACAGGCGTCATGATAGCCACCCTGCTGCTGACCCTGATCATGCAATGGTATGTATTGAAACATCTGCCTTTCAAAGATTGTCTCGCGTATCGTGTCGGGAATAACCTCTACAAAGAAATGACACCGGGGCCTGATTATGTGGCTGCCGAATATAAAAGTCTGCTGACCTATAAGAATAAGAAGACGGGTGAAACCAAAGATTTCGATCAGACCAATTTCCCTTGGCAGGATACCGTCACATGGGCTTTTGTCGATAATAAAAGTGAATTGGTGAAGGAAGCCAAACATGAACCGCCTATCAAAGATTTTGTAATTAATACCTATGACGGACAAGACATCACCAAAACCTTGCTCGATTATCAGGGTTACTTGCTGGTATTGTTTGTGAAGGATGCCGATGAAGCCAATACCTCCAATATGGAAGCTCTCAGGAAGCTGGAAGCCGATTGTAAGAAAGCCAATGTAGAATTGATCGGTTTAAGTGCGTCGAATGACATTTCAACAAATGCCTTCAATAAAAAGAATAATCTGTCGATACGGTTCTACACCATAGACGGGACTGTTTGTAAAACGGCCATGCGTAGTAACCCTGGTATGATGTTACTCAAACAAGGTACTGTCCATGGCAAATGGAGTTATGCCGATTATCCTGAATTATCAAAGTTGAAACTTGAAGGTACTAATCAAGCCGGCCCGCTTTTTCCTACTCCTCCTCCGGCTCCAGTAACAGACAGTCTGCATAATTAATCACACCATCGTAGCAGTCATCGCAGTGACACGCCAGCGTAGAAACATCGTGTCAAATTCCTTAGCACCTGAGTTAAGGGTAAATAATGATGTTGATTAGTTATCTACGCATACATGCTAGGGGTCAACAACAGGTAGCAGGTCGAAGAATTGGTGCAGGAATTTTTCCTCTCAATGAATAAAAGAAGCCAAACTTACATGAAGGAATTGTATCGAAAAAAATGTAGAGGAAAATTCCATTTCATTATCTTTAGAAAAAAAAGAGTCGGTAGCCTGGTTGTTAAACCAACTCGAATCATAAGATGTTTACGTTTCTGCTAAAAAAAACAATCAATAGTTTCTTTGTGTTGCTCGGTGTCGTGGCCATCGTGTTCTTTCTTTTTTTTGTGGTATTGCCCGCCGATCCTGCCAGACTGACTATGGGGCAACGAAGCGATGCCAAGTCGATTGCCAATATCCGCAAGGAGCTTTATCTAGACAAACCATTGCCGATACAGTTTGCGTTGTATGTCAATGACCTGAGTCCATTGGCCATACATGAAAACACAACTGAAGCTAAAGAGAAGTATCAATATACAACCTTGTTCAAGGTAAGCCAAAGCAAGGTGCTCGCATGGAAAGCACCGTATCTGCGTCGTTCGTATCAGACAAAGAAAGATGTGAGTACTATGTTGCTGGAAGCCTTTCCCGGCACATTGATATTGGCCAGTCTGGCTATCTTACTGGCATCCTTTTTTGGTATCTTATTGGGCACACTGTCCGCATTGAAACAAAACACATGGCTTGACACATCGGTTCTGTTTACAAGTATCCTGGGCATTTCCGTACCTTCTTTTTTCGCCGGGATATTGATGGCGTATATTTTCGGATTCTTGTTGAAAGATTATACCGGTCTGAGTATCGTATCACCCATGTGGGATTATGATCCGTTCACGGGTCGTCATTTTGTGGCCAAAAGTCTGATATTACCTGTGCTGACTTTATCGATACGCCCCTTGGCTATCATCGTTCAAATAACACGAAGCGCCATGTTGGATGTTCTCAAGCAAGATTATATCCGCACAGCCTATGCAAAAGGCCTTGGCAGGAAGTCGGTCATTTGGCGTCATGCATTACGTAATGCATTGAATCCGGTCATCACGTCTATTTCCGGTTGGTTTGCAGAGTTATTGGCCGGGTCGTTTTTCATTGAATATATTTTTGGATGGAAAGGTATCGGCAAGATCACAGTCGATGCACTAAATAAGTTCGACTTTCCTGTAGTGATGGGAGCTGTATTGTTCACAGCCCTGATATTCATAGTCATGAACATACTGGTGGATTTGTTGTACAGTCTGGTTGATCCGAGAATAAAAATGTGATTATCTGTTTTCTGATTCAGGTTTTATCATTCCGCTATATCCTTTATCTTTGGGCGCTTTACAATATAGCACCTTCCATATGCAATATACCTTCAGAGAGATAGAGAAAAAATGGCAACGAATCTGGAATGAAACCCAGGCGTATAAAGTCAGCAACGACACATCGAAACCCAAATGTTATGTGCTGGATATGTTTCCGTATCCTTCAGGTGCAGGCTTGCATGTGGGACATCCTCTCGGTTATATCGCGAGTGATATCTATGCGCGTTATAAACGTCTGAAAGGATTCAATGTACTTCATCCTATGGGGTTTGATTCATTCGGCTTACCGGCCGAACAGTATGCCATTGAAACTGGTCAGCATCCCGCGGTCACGACCGAAAAGAATATTGCACGATACAAGGAGCAACTGAACAATATCGGTTTCTGTTTCGATTGGAGCCGTGAAGTCAAGACCTCTGACCCGTCGTACTACAAATGGACCCAATGGATATTTCTTCAGTTATATAACAGTTGGTATAATCCTGAAACCAACAAAGCAGAACCGATTGAAGGGCTTATCAAACAACATACAGCGAAAGGAATTGAGCTATCAGAAAATGAGCTCATGAAATATCGGTTGGCCTATCGGGCTGAGAGTCTTGTCAATTGGTGTGAAGCTCTTGGAACTGTGCTTGCCAATGATGAAGTGGTCAATGGTGTTTCAGAACGAGGCGGACATCCTGTAGAACGAAAGCTGATGAGTCAATGGTTTCTCCGTATCACTTCGTTTGCAGAGCGATTACTGGACGGATTGAACCGTGTCGATTTTCCTGAAAGTTTGAAAGAGATGCAACGCAATTGGATAGGCAGAAGTGAAGGAGCGGAACTGGCATTCAAAATTCAGCAGTCGAATTCTGCATCAAAAAATGAATCAGGCAATGATGTCCAACATAACTCAGCAATTCATGTTTTTACCACCCGACCAGATACCATTTTCGGTGTGTCATTCATGGTCTTGGCGCCTGAGCATTCGCTTGTCCAAGAGATTACGACCGAAGAACAAAAAAAGGAGATCACTGAATATCAGAAATATGTGTCATCACGAAGCGAACGCGATCGTATGTCAGAAACAAAAAAAGTGACTGGTGCATTCACCGGTGCCTATGCCGTTCATCCTTTCACAGGAAAAGCCATCCCGATATGGATTGCCGATTATGTGTTGATGGGTTATGGCACCGGTGCTATCATGGCTGTGCCTTGTGGTGATAGTCGCGATTATGCATTCGCCAGACATTTCAATATCGATATCCCTGAAATTTTTGAAGGTAAAGATATTTCCGAGCAGGCCTATGAAGAAAAAGATGTGACCTATTGTGCATCTGAGTTCATCAATGGACTGAATTACAAGGATGCCTCTGCGAGAATGTTGGATGAAATCGAAGCAAGGCAACTGGGTACACGTAAGATCAACTTCCGTATGCGGGATGCCGGATTCAGTCGCCAACGTTACTGGGGTGAGCCTTTCCCGATAGTGTATGATGCCAATGGAACTCCTGTTGCCATGCGTGAAGACGAGCTTCCTCTGGAACTACCGTATCTGGAAACCTATAGTGCGGGTCCGAATGGGAAAGGTCCTTTGGCCAATGCGACTGAATGGATGAATATTCCAACGGGTGTCAGGGAGACAGACACT
>CAIQUX010000037.1 GCA_903875055.1 uncultured Bacteroidota bacterium | reverse complement strand
TGGTTTTTCAAAAACATGAATACACGATTTGTGAAGAAATTCCAGTTCAGTAAGATTAACCTTGTTGTCATCGCTGCGTGGTAACTTGTCGCTTAGGTATACATCCACATGATAGGCATTCTCAAGAAGGATTCTGGCGATTGCTAATCCATCACCACCATTGTTGCCATTACCACAAAAAATTAGAAAATGCGTCTCGGTCGACGGCCATCGGGTCATCAACCATGCCACACAAGCCCTTGCGGCTCTTTCCATCAGATCGATGGAAGTGATAGGTTCATGCATTATGGTGTATTGATCCCAAGCCTTGATTTGCGCAGCAGAAAATATGCTAGTCATGCCCTAAAGTTAAGATGTAAATCCCAGGAAGACGGCTTGTTTATAAATTGATTTGTACGAATGTCAGTATGCAGCCTACTGAACAGACAGACATCGGTATGAAGATGATCAGTATATTTCATCGCTCAGTTGAATCAGTATAACCTCCATTTCTCTTGCTTCTCTTCCATATCTCCAGGGGCCTTGGCATTGGCCCGTTTCAACGCATTGTCTGCCTGATCAGCGAAATCTGTCAAAAACCCATTGGCCAATTTATGCTTAACCTGTTGTATCATGCGATTGTCGATACCGATATGCTGAATAATACCAAACATTTGCGAATACAGAATCTGAAATTTAATTAGTTCGAATTGGTGTTCAAAGTAAGTATCCCATATGGCACCTGGTGCCAGTATCACATCGCTTAGTACATACTTTCTGAATTCTTCTTCATTCTTATCGAACACAATATCTCTAAGGTCATTCATTTGAGCAGCCTGTAACTCATGTTTGCCATCGTGGAGCAATCTAATTATTTCATCAATCTTACGCATCAGGCATTTGACATTCTCATCAGTCATCTGCAATCGTTTCGATGACGGTTTAAACAGGCGTTGAAACAAGTCTTGTAGTCTCTTTTTCACGTTCAATTCTTAAGGTTTTACAGAAAGATGCATGTTGCATGAGGTTCATATTGATCGGCGCATCCTTCAATAGAATTTTGTCGAGTAAATGTACACTAGATTCACAGGAATTCTAATCTCCAATGACAACTTTTTTTCAGAATATGAAACTTTCAACATATAACTGACGGACCAACAAATAATATTCCTGGTTAGCCATCTTCTTCATATGACTAAGTAGGGCTTGTCTTTCACAGCAGAGATTCGATAAGCATCTACATTACTCTGCATCTATCTTCGAGTCTGTTTCAGCGAATAGAAGTTCTATTGGCTAGTACACCTGGAGTCAGGAAGGCAAATCAGCACTCCATTGAATATTTCACTGCAAGAACTCTACAGAGAATAATAATTATGTACGAAGTACTGAAAATGATCTCAGTTTCCTTTCCTATTTATTCGATAAAAAATGAAACAGCTCCATCGTTTACACCATCGTTCATTTTCCCTTTAAACGTTTCATCCATTACCACTTTAAATTTTGAAGAAAACTTCCTGGGTTTCAAATACCTTGCTGTGATTTCAACACTGTTGTCTGTCCTTACTTTCAGCTTTACATAATTGTATACATAACCATATTTCGGGTGATTGATCAAGACGGTCTGAGAGGTTGTCACAAAGGAAGGCACCTTACCTTTAAAAACGCTTGAATCAAAATATTCGTAGGTCTTGATATCCATACCGCCAATAGCGTTCGGAGATTCGGGTTGCTCCCTTCCTTCGGAATAGAGTTTGCATTTGCCATAATAAATAACGGCCTTGACCGACTTGCCTGTATTCAAGGCAGACATCAATTGCTCAAATTTCTATATGGATGATTGTGCCCACAGCGCATTTGCTATAAAAAGCAGCGTCATGCTAAGAATCGCTTTTTTCATTTATGTATCTTGTTTTTCAGACAAGCAAGATACTATTTCTTGTAAAATGAAATTCAGATCGGGATGAATTATTCGAATTATGGTGCCGCAGTTTGCAGCAACAAGACCACTTTCTTTCAGAAACATTCATTCACTATCAATGCGCACATCGTTCAATCGATGCAAAGAGTAATTTGAAACGAAAGTCACTTCAGCAGGACAAGACCTTGACAATAAGAACAATCACAGTCTGCGCGACGAGACCCTTTGTATTCATTTTCGGCCTCTTCTGTAAGCGCTTTCATGAGTTTTACGCTATCATTATTTCTTTTGAAATATTTTGATTTCGAAAATTCATGTATTATTTTGTGTAATCCAAAATTTAATAACTTCATTTTTAACCCAAAATCAAAGAAAAATGAATGTCTCAACTTCATCCCAAATTAATATTCGAAGCATTCTTTCATGTATTCGTAAGAATCAGCTAAACGTCCATAAGTATGTTCAAAAATATGACTTCAATTGATCATCACTCATGCACATCAAAAATATAAATCTTAATACAACAACAAACCGGGAAGCCGAAAACGGGATTCTAGAGTAGGCATCAAAACCCAAATTTATGGAACGCAAAATTTCACGTTATGGATGGCAACCTGATTTGCCTGATCAAAGAGATTTTCAATTTAAAGCAACGCCAGCCTTTATCAAAACACTTCCGGCAAAGGCTGATCTTAGAAAAAAATGCCCGCCTGTCTATGATCAGGGCGATTTAGGAAGTTGTACCGCTAATGCCATCGGTGCGGCCTTTGAGTTTGAATTAATAAAACAAAAAGCCGCTTCTTTTACACCATCCCGTCTGTTTATTTATTACAATGAACGAGTCATGGAACGTTCCGTGAATAATGATGCCGGAGCACAAATTCGTGATGGCGTTAAGAGCGTCAATAAAGATGGCGCTTGTCCGGAATCCTTATGGCCATATAACATAGTAAAATTTGCAACGAAGCCTCCTGTCAATGCCTATACATCTGCGTTAAATCATCAGGTATTATCGTATCAACGTGTGACAAGAACCCTTAATCAAATGAAAGGTTGCATTGCATCCGGTTATCCTTTTGTTTTTGGATTTACCGTATACGATTCATTTGAGTCGGAAGCCGTAGCAAAAACAGGCAAACTCAATATGCCTGCTGCCAATGAAAAAGTGGTAGGCGGTCATGCTGTCTTAGCGGTTGGGTATAACGATACGACTAAACGATTTATTATCCGTAATAGTTGGGGTGACAACTGGGGATTAAGCGGCTATTTTACGATGCCGTATGATTATCTGTTGGACGGCAATTTATCTGATGACTTCTGGACTATCCGCATTGTGGAAGAAAATCCTGCATAATAATAAGAGAGCAAAAAATCTGGAAGCCGAAAACCAGAACGTCTACTGGACGATTAAGAAGAGGCTGTCTTATAAGTAGGGTTCAACGCAAAGTGCGCAATGGAATAACACGCAAAGAACGCAGAGTAAGAAGGCTTTGCCCACCTCTGCAAAAAAACTTTGCGCTCTTTGCGATAAAAAAATAAGCCTTTTGAGACTGCTTCTTTTTTTATATCCAGAAGACAGTCCACTTGTTACCAAAGACTTGCTTTGAATATAGAATAAGCAACGGCTACAGTATTATAAATAGTCTCTGCAAAGTAAATTCTTAAAGAACACTAAAGCTTCCCCCTTCTATATCATTGGAATCAATGATTTTTTCAATGAAACGTTTTGAGCATCTTTGTGCTTTACTAAACGTTTCTTCCTATGAAAATTTTTTTCTTTCGCCTGATCGCGAGCTTCATACAGAGTATGGTTGTTTAAACGATTCTCCTTACCCAACATAAAATGCTTGCAGTGAATACAAAAGCAGACAAGCAATCAAAAAAACCAGTGCCACGCCTTTCGCCATTGCCTTGATGAATCAATATGATGTCAGCTAGTACGAGTTTCTCCCCGCAGAGTCCGGCATATTGATTATAGTGCCGAGATTGATTCGTTTGCCGAGACTCTGCGGGGAATAAAGCGGGAGGGGTAGCTTTATTTCATTTCTTCCACAGTTACTACCCAGTTACCCGATGCGCTGACATTTAAGTAATATCTCCCTTCACCTTTTTGAATTGTACTTTCACTTTCTTCATTTTCGGCTTGTGTCATAACTTCGGGAAAACCACCAGTCTTCATAATGTCATTACCTTCGTCCACAACATATACAGAGAACATTCCCATACCAATTCCACCTGGTGCTTTGTAAGAATATTTTAATCTTGCCTCTCCTCCTGTTAATTGAAAGACTGGAGATTTTTTCATTCCATTCCCTTTGAAAGTGTACACATTTGTCCACTGTTTTTCTCTTGGTTGTTCAACGGGTCTTTGCACTGCATCTTGTGTTGATTGTTGTTGTGTTTCCTCTATTGTTTGTTTGCCTGATAAACTGTTAGAAGTTGATAAGTGACTATTTCTATTTTTATCGGTTGTGATACCGAATAAAATAAACGATGCAATAAATGTAAGTCCATAAATAATTGCTGATGTCTTTTTTGTTCGCTCTTGTTTATACCAAAACAAACTTGTTGTCGGAGAAAAGAAACCAATAATCAGAAGTATTAAACTGGCTAAAATTAATAGCATAAATAAATTGTCCATTATTGTTGATTGTTTTAATTATCTTTTTGTTCTTGTTAATAATGTCAGTATTCCTAAAATAACTGCACCTGCTGTCCAAATAAATATTATGACCATAGCACCTAATCCTGTTCCAATCGCAGCTCCCGCTTGCGCTGCATCGCTACCTGCATTTGCCACTTCCTTTGAAGCACTTCCTACTCCACCGACTAACCAAATAAGCATCAGGATATTGAATCCTATAAATGTCCATTTTATATGTTTACCAAAAAATGATCGTTGGGGTTTTGGTTGTTGAATTTGTTGTTCCATTTTTTTAATTTTCAGTTATTAATTGATTTGATAATAAAGTAAAGATAGTTTTGTCATTTCAGTAAACAAATTAATTGCAATTTTATTCTAAGCATCTACTTTTATGGGATTAGGAAAAATTACCGCCAACTTGTTTATTGTCGCTACGTTATTTCGACAATACATTCTACAGTTGGTATGCTTGTCGCTGCAACGTATCTCTCTCAAATATACCAGAATACCTCTTAATCCTATTAACAATCCATTTATTTCTTGTATATCTCTTACATTTTAAGCAGCAGTATTTTCTACCCAGAAGCTATAAAAACTGAATCAGTCAGAAAATTTCATTTTCTACCGGAAAAAATATTTCACCTATAGCTTTTATTGCTGAGAGAGGAGGATAAATGTTTTATCCTATAGCTTTTGTTGCAAAGAGAGGAGGATAAATGTTTTATCCTATAGCTTTTGTTGCAAAGAGAGGAGGATAAATGTTTTATCCTATAGTTTTTGTTG
>CAIQUX010000036.1 GCA_903875055.1 uncultured Bacteroidota bacterium | reverse complement strand
TATTAGTCACTGACCTGCATAAAATCGCTCCAAGCATATGATATGATAAATTCAGGAAATTTCAAGGTAGTAAGTTTGTAAATTTTATCCTGAAATTCAATCGAGTCATCGATGATATTGAGTGACAAAAATGAGGTAAAAATCCCTAATCCGCTTGCTTTCGCAATGGCTTCTTTTCTTGTCCAATATTCTATAAACTTGTGTTTCGGCATTACACTGTTATCAATCATTTCTAATTCTGACATGCAGAAATAAACTCCCATATCAATCAGACTTACATCCATGAACAGACTTTCAATATCGATTCCTACTTCTCCTGAATTGCTGGCAATGCACACCACATTGTGGTTAGAATGAGAAATGGAGAAACGGAAATCATTCGAAAGATAGGGTTTATTTTGATGACTCCTCGTAAGATGGTCAAGAGTAAATTGTGAACTCAATCCAAAATCCTTAATCATGGAGTTTAATAAATGATAACCTGTGATTCGCTCCATTCTGTCAATTTTAGACTTATACAATCGGATATGAACCTGAAGTGGAAGAGGAAATGAATGTAAAATGTGCTCATAATTCAACATCGGATTTGGAACCGTATCGAAGTAAATTTTTAAATGAGTCGAGTTAAGTAATTGCTGCATCCTTATTGCCTCTATTGTAGTCACAAAATACAGACAATAATTTCATTTACCTGTTTTAATTCTTGATGATATCGCTGATTTACTTATTCGTAATGGATTTCGCGTCAAGATGAGTGTTCACCTCACCTTCGAATTGTCTTACGTGTTGTTTGTCAACTTCTTAAATCAAATTTAACGCCTTCAATGCGCATTCGTTGTCGTTAAGTGTGGGTTCATAAAATTATCGGATTGAATTAAGTATATCTTTGCGTACTTAATTAGAATCATGAATCGAGAATACGCCATATTATTGGGTGAATTGCAACCATCATTTCTTAAAAATGAATCATTGGCTGATATTTTCAGACAAACGGCCGCCCAATACCCAGCAAAGGTAGCCTTGATATTTAATGAGAAGGAAATCTCCTATCAGGATCTGAATCATTGGAGCGACGCCTTCGCAGTTTCATTGATACAGCATGGGATTTCTGTCGGTGATGCGATAGGTGTATGGTTAAAACGTGGTCTCGAGTTGCATGTAGCTATCTTGGGAATTGTCAAGGCCGGAGCGACCTATGTGCCTCTTGATTTTGAAATGCCAAAGGAGCGAGTCGAAACGGTGTTGCTGGATGTAGACGCAAAAGCTTGTATCAGCTCAAATACATTGGAAATTGATATTCCAGTTTATGATGTTGTCCCATTTACGAACCAATTGCTGAACTTGCATGATCTTGTAATTCCAGCCACCACTTATGCCTATATTTTGTATACATCAGGTAGCACAGGAAAGCCTAAAGGTATACCTATCACGCATCAGCAGATATGCCATTTAGTACGTTCTGAAAATCATATCATTAATTTGAAATCCGCGGATAGAGTATATCAGGGATTCTCTATATCATTTGATATGTGGTGCGAAGAAACGTGGATCAGTTATTTCGTCGGAGCTACGATTTGGGTGGCAGATGAAGCTACCGCCAAAGCAATCGATGAAGTAAGTGATGTGCTTCGTAAACATCAGATTACCGTTTTACATGCTGTCCCAAGTTTGCTCGCCATCATGGACCATGATCTGCCATTGCTTAGAATCGTAAATTCAGGAGGTGAAGCTTGTACTAAAGTAGTGCTGCAGAAATGGGCTACCGAAAATCGTGTTTTTTATAACAGCTATGGTCCCACAGAAACCACAGTCACATCTTCCATGATCGCTTTACATTCCAATGACAAGATTACGATTGGATATCCTTTGCCAAACTACAATTATGCAATTGTTGATAATGACCTGAATCTATTGCCGTATGGCGAACTTGGCGAACTCATCATCACAGGAAATGGAGTAGGGCTTGGTTATATCAATCTTCCCAAATTAAGTACAGAAAAATTTATAGCCAATCCACACGACCCTTCAATTCTTCCCGGAACAACCATCTACAGAACGGGTGATGAGGCCATCATTCATCCTGATGGCACGGTTGAATTTCATGGTCGAATGGATGATCAAATTAAGATTCGTGGTTATCGTATAGAATTGGGAGAAATTGAAAATCAATTGGCATGCCTGAATGGGGTTAGAACTGCAGCGGTATGTGTGAAAAAGGATAGTCAGCAACAACCTCAATTGGTGGGTTATATCATACCGGATGAGCTTACTCAATTTAATGAACATGCCTTACGAGAGTCATTGCAAAAAGTATTGGCTCCATATATGGTTCCTCAAATCATCATGACGATGGACGAAATGCCTAGATTGCCCAGTGGTAAAATTAATCGAAAGCTGCTCCCTACACCGTCTTCGTTTGAATTACAAAAGGGAAGTGATGCGGATCTTCAAATCGATTCGAATGCCAATATCCAGGAAAAGGTGACATTGCTGCTAAAACATTTATTCCCGAATAAAGAAATTTCAGCCGATGCTGATTTTTTTACTGACTTAGGAGGGCATTCATTATTAGCAGCTTCATTTGTTTCGTCACTTCGAAAGGTTGGAAATATGAAAAATATTTCTCTCAAAGATGTCTATTTGAATCGTCCTGTCAGCAAACTCATTAGCTTTTGGGAAAAAGCAACCACAGAGAATAGTGCAAAGGAGAGTGTGTTTCAAAAAATTTCAATTCCCCGATATTGGATTTGTACCTTGGCTCAAAGTATTTCGTTGATCTTTATCTATGGGTTGTTTGCGTGCCAGATATTTTTGCCTTATTTGGGTTACTATTATATTCAAACTGAAACTGAGAGCCATTCATTAGGGTTGTTATTTTCCTTAAGTTTGTTTTGTGTGTTGCCGCCTGCATTATCCTCGTTGAGTATTCTGGCCAAATGGATATTAATTGGAAAGTATAAAGAGGGCGAATATCCATTATGGGGAACATATTATTTTCGTTGGTGGTTAATCGAGAAACTGGAAAGCTTGATTCAAGTGAATTTTTTGAACGGAACACCTTTATATCGTTCGTATTTGAGGACCAGAGGACTTAAAATCGGAGCCGATGCGCAAATAGGAACACTTAATATTTCTGCTGAAGATTTAATTTCAATAGGTAAGAATGTAAGTATCAGCTCGAATGTTGTTTTTAATAATGTAGTCATTGAATCAGGCCTCATTAAATTTACTAAAATTGATATTGGTGATCATGTGTATATCGGTAGTACTTGTGTGATTGAGGGAAATACTCATATCGAGTCGTGGGCTGAAATTCATGAAATGAGTTGTTTAAAGTCAGGAAGCAAAATGAAATCTGGTGAAATTTGGCAAGGAAGCCCAGCCAGTTTTATTCGAACAAAAAAGGCAGAAGAACTTATTCTTCCCGAAGTAGTTTCGCCATTTACGAAAAGGTATTATTACTTCCAATTTACATTGATGTTATTTATTTTCCCATTCGCTATTTTGTTGCCATTAGTACCTGTGCTTGTCGTTATTACTGAATTAGATAATAATTCTCCTGATTATGACTTTTCATATTTTATTCATGTGCCTTTGCTTGCCTTACTTTATATGACTTTGTTTGCCTTGCAAACTGTTCTGATCACTCGAGTATTACAATACAAATTAAAACCTGGAGTTTATTCGATTTACAGCCGAACCTATTTCCGAAAATGGTTGTCAGATCAACTGATGTCACTTTCGTTAATGATTATGCATCCGGTTTATGCCACTGTTTATATCTCCACATTTTTTAGAGCACTTGGCGCGAAAATTGGCAAGTACACTGAAATTTCAACTGCTAATAATGTAACGCATCCGATGTTGGAAATCGGCGAAAATTCATTTATTGCCGACAATGTGAATTTAGGTGAATCCGATGTGCGTTCGCAAAAACTTATATTAAATACTACTAAAATCGGAAACCGGAGTTTTGTTGGGAACAGTGCGCTTATTCCACAAGGATATTCACTTGGCGATGATATGTTAATTGGTGTTTTGTCTATACCTCCAACAGCAGAACAATTGCAAGAAAATAATTCAAAAGATTGGTTTGGATCACCGGCCATCGCTTTACCCAATCGACAAGCCAGCAATTCATATGATCAAGGTTTGACATTTAGACCTTCTGCACTTCGATGGTTATTAAGGGCATCAATTGAATTAATCCGAATAATCATTCCGGAAACAGTCTTGTTATGTACAAGTATATTATTTATAGCTTATGTACACGATATTTTGATCGATTATACCTGGTGGCAGTTTATGCTCTATTTCCCGTTTTATTTTATGGGGTTTATTGCATTACCTTGTTTCTTCTTTGTAGTTCTGATGAAATGGATTTTTGTTGGTAAATATAAAGCTGAACAATTACCTATGTGGTCCTTAAAAGTTTGGCTGAGTGAAGCTGTCACCAGTAGCTACGAAGCGTTGGCTGTTCCATTCTTCCTGAACTTTTTGAGAGGAACTTTTTGGTTGCCTTTTTTTATGAGATTTCTGGGAGTAAAAATAGGCAAACGTGTGTATTTAGATACAACTGATATTACTGAATTTGATATGGTTCATTTGGGTAAAGAAGTTGCACTAAATTATGATTGTGGCCCGCAAACACATTTGTTTGAAGACAGAGTAATGAAAGTTGGCTCAATTAAAATAGGCGACCGAGCTAGTATTGGATCAGGTACAATTATACTTTATGATTCAGAAATCGGGAATGATGCAGTGGTAGGTGCGTTATCTCTTTTGATGAAAGGCGAATCGTTGCAATCAGCAACAGTATGGGATGGAAGTCCTTTAAGACCGAGCAAAAACTAATCTATTTTTTGCAGTGCAAAAAGGCGCGCTCTGATTTTATCAAGATGTACGTCGCGTATGTATTGAACGATATTTTTATATGCTGGATCGAAACCAAAATCGCCATGACGCATTTCATCGATAGCCATTTTCTTAGTCCAATGTTCAATAATGATTCTATACATTGCAATAATTAATCCTGTTCTGTCGGATCCGTGTTTGCAGTGTACCAGAAGTGGTTTCGGGCTCATTTGAATTATGTATAAAGCCATGGCCACATCCTTATTGCTGAAATCGTCACTGTACATTTTTACTCTATATGTTTGAAAAGGCAATTTTTCAGTGAGCGTTTCATCTTCGCTATTTGGATATAATGAAAGCACACTCCTTATATGTAATTTTTCAAGAAATGCATATCCTTTTTTACTAGGTTGTTCACTTCTATACAAACTGTCATTCACTTTATGAAGATTTGAAAAATTAGAGTTATCGATTTTAACCGCCCATAATAAGTTAACCGACTTTTCATGCTGACTGAATCCGGGTATTGTGATGAAAATAAAAACAAGAAACTGAATGATCTTTTTCATGACTGTTGTAGGGCCCTCTGTTTTAATACTAAATTAGGAATTAAGTTTTAAAGATAATCACAGATATGTTTCGCGGTCATATTATACACATAGAATATTTTAGTCAGTTCGTTCTGTTGCGCTCCACTTCGACCCTGGTCTCTGAATTCTCATTTGTTTACAGAATCGGCCATAGTTACGGATGAGCGGAATAGATGAACTCGGCTACATTTATTTCCAACAGATAGGCATCCAACAGATCTACATTTCCATCACCATTTAAATCGGTTGCGAAGTATCCGAATTGAAAGTTATTGATATCTGTTTCCAGATCTGCAATATCCAGGAGATCGGTATTTTCATCCTGATTGATGTCGCCTAAATAAAAAGCCCAGATACCCGTTTCCACTTCATTCATATTATTCCCATACGATTTTTCGGCACTTGTGGTAAAATCATAACTGACCGGTCCATTGCCCATCATCACAGGACTGCTACTCCATGTCACTATCGTGTTCCTGTGTTTGATTACGATATAATATGGTCCCTGCCCAACTGCCATATTTGTTGTTGTGGTGCCATCTGCATGTAAAACAGCATTCGTTACAGCTCCAATCGAATAGTCGTTGGCGTTCCGCAATTCGATATTGATAAAGTCAGTCTTGTCAGTATCCGTGCCTATACCTTGATTCAATAGAACAGGTGCCATCATTCCGTTTCCGATATAAAACCCTTGCAGAAATAATTTTAATGAGAGATTGGTAATACAAGACTGAACCGTAAGTTGCAATTGCCATGATGAATCACATCCATTTATATTGGTAAAGACAGCCGTGTAGTTCCCACTGTTCGTATACGTCTGATTATTCACCGGCCAGGTGTACGAACCACAGGCAGTGACGGTAGAAGGCTGATTATTTCCTGAAGCTCCTATCGTTAATAGTAACGAATCGGTTCGCAAACAACCTGCATTCGGCGTACTTGTCTTGGTATAAATTCCTGAATTGGTATAGGACAATCCACTAAGAGGCCATGTATAAGAGTTGCAGGCAGTAACGGTTATTGAAGAGGATGTGACTGTATTAATAGTGGCTGTTATGGCTTGACGTGGACTTTCGCAGGCTGCTCTTACGGTCCAGTTGTACGCCCAACTGTAATACGCAGCGCCGGGTGAACTGCTTGTTATAGAAATCACACCAGCCAATGTATATGGATAAACAGCACCAGTAGTATTTCGCAACAACGCGACACTGCTGGCAGGTTTGTAAATACGATAGGTAGTACCGGCACTAACAGGCCAGTTGACCATCATGTTGACAGCGAGTCCGACTTGCCCGGATGTGATGGATTTGGTGGCAGTATATAAAACAACACCGCTGTTATTTGTCAATTGCAACACCACGTTACCTGAAGTCGATGGGTATACCACTACACTATCTATCATAGCCGAGCCAAGTGCACTGAATGTAAGATATTCTGTAGCAGATGTGCTTGATGTAGAGGAAGCGCCAAGATTCGGTTTGCCGACATTGTAACCATAAAGATTGTTTGCATTCAATGAAGAAACATAATACGTGGTTGTGACTGCTAAAGATGGACTATAAGTCGGTCCTGTTGTAATGGGTGTAGTTGATGAGGCACTACTATACCATTGTATGCTACCTCCACCGCTTGCGGCTAAAGTTACCACACCCGAACCACAACGTTGTGCAGGCGTCAATGAAGTAATGCCTGTATTTGTGGTAGTGAACGTACGGATATCACAGCCTGCTGCATCGCCAGAGGCATACTTGGCCACTACCTTCCAATAATAAACCGTATTGCCAAGCATTGAAGGAACCGTATAGCTAAATCCTGTTGTATTGGTTTTGAATGGAGGATTAGCAGCCGGTCCAAAATAAACATCATATGAAATTGGCGTACGACCTGAGACCGGAAGCCCCCAATTCAATGTCAATACCTCATAAGGACAAATTCCACTGAGCGCATTTACAGGTGATATCAATATCGGACAATCGGCATTCAGAATCGGTGTGAAATTGTTTTCATCAGCACCGATATCGGGCGTAGTAGGATTACGTGCATCATTTTCAAAATCAGTCGTTATGAACGATATTGGCTGTGCCCGGCCTTCAACCATGGTTGGTATGTTGGGGTCGGGTCTGATTTCACCGGCTAGTGACGGGATAATCGACATTGAAGTGCTGATGGCATCAGTTTCTCCGGGAGCTATCGTTGACAACGCTTTGTATTGCGCCAAGGTCTGAGCCGTCGTAGATGGAGATAGTGAATAGTAAATTAAATGTTTCGCATCAGGTACACCGGCATACCATAAATTATTATTGGATGTGGATGTGATCTTATCGGGTGTGTGATAATATTTGCCAAACGCTACTGCGTATAAGCCGGTCGTGACATTAGAATTATTAATCACTAAATTATTCCGTACGTCCAGCGATAATGTGGTATCATTTGAAAAAATGCCGAATGAACGATACGAGGCATTAGTGCCAATATCATTCAGATAAATACTGTTGTCATATAATTGAACCGTCCCACTGCTGCCATCCAGATATAAGCCGGCTACGCCAACTGGGAAATTGGTAACACCACCAGCCCGGATATC
>CAIQUX010000035.1 GCA_903875055.1 uncultured Bacteroidota bacterium | reverse complement strand
TTCCCATCCGAAGATTGACCTGTTAGTTTGTTTATCCGCAAATAAAGTCAGCGAAGCACCTGCTTGTTCGAAGGCACCCCAGAAGAAAATGACAAAAAAAGCAAGTATGAAAATGACAATGATACGTTTACGTTCAATGGCGTTCAGGCTCTTGTCGCTAAGAATGACAATCGGCATGACGATCATGGCACCATAAATCACATAACTAATTATATCGACATCATTCTTGAATATCTGCTTGAAATTAAGCATGAAGAAAACGATTCCGATCGAACCGAGAATTAGCAGAATACTTTGGATATCGAGTTTTTTTACAGGCAAGCCTAATTCCTTTCCTTGTTCAGAGATTAAATATTTTTTCTGATAGATAATGAAACAAATTAAACTAACAACCATTCCTATACAAGCTGCAAGGAAACCCCATTTAAAGTCGACCTTCTCGGCAAGACTTCCGCAAACAAGTGGCGAGAAAAAGGCGCCAAGATTGATCCCCATATAAAAAATAGTAAAGGCACTATCAATCCGACGATCGCCTTCGGGATATAACTGACCGACCATCGTTGAGATATTCGGTTTGAAGAATCCGTTCCCTATGATCAACGATGTCAAACCAGCCCACATCATTGTGATGCCCGCTCCAGCCCCGGCTGATGCACTCAAGAACATAAAGAACTGACCTAGTGCCATTAAAAAGCCACCTATCATAATACTTCGTCTATTACCTAAAAACTTATCGCAGAGATATCCCCCTAACAATGGAGTCAGATAAACAAGACCCGTATAGCTTCCGTAAATCTGGGAAGCATCCGCATCTTGCATAATCAGCACCTTGGTCATGAAAAGGATGAAGATTGCCCTCATCCCATAATAACTGAATCGTTCCCACATTTCTGTGAAAAACAAAAAATAAAGCCCTTTTGGATGGCCTGTTTTAATTGGTGTATTTTCCATTTTTAAATTTTAATGAGCCAATATAGAAATATTTTTTTGTTTCACACTACTTTTACCCTCTTCAAATTTCAACATGAACATTTTACTACTTGGCAGCGGAGGACGCGAGCATGCGTTTGCATGGAAGATTTCACAAAGCGACCTGTGTCAAAAGCTCTATATCGCACCTGGCAATCCGGGAACAGCGTTACACGGAGAGAATGTACATATTTCTGTCAATGACTTCGACGCCGTTGAAAAATTGTGCACCGAGAAAAATATTTCCATGGTGGTCGTCGGACCAGAAGATCCTTTAGTGAATGGCATTGTTGATTTTTTCGAACAGCATGAAAGTCTGAAACATATTCGGGTAGTTGGCCCTTCACAAAAAGGAGCCCTGCTGGAAGGAAGTAAAGCCTTCGCAAAGGAATTCATGATAAAATATGGTATTCCTACGGCAGGATACAGGGAGTTTCACTCCGGAAATTTTGAGGAAGGGCTGCAATATATTCAACATCACTCGTTACCCATCGTATTGAAAGCTGATGGTTTGGCCGCTGGTAAAGGTGTGGTCATTTCGCAGACAACTGAAGAGGCCATCGCAGAATTCACCGAAATGATCCAACATGACAAATTTGGCAAGGCCGGTAGTAAAGTTGTGATTGAAGAATTCTTAACCGGCATAGAATGTTCCGTATTTGTGCTCACAGACGGGAAGGATTATATACTGTTGCCCAGTGCAAAAGATTACAAACGTATAGGAGAAGGTGATACAGGTTTGAACACCGGAGGCATGGGAGCCATTTCCCCCGTACCTTTTGCAGATGAAAAATTCATGAAAAAAGTGACAGATCAAATTATCCTGCCGACTATTCATGGCATTGAAAATGAAGGTATCGGTTATAAAGGATTTGTCTTTATCGGTTTGATTAGCGTCGATGGCAACCCTTTTGTGATCGAATATAATTGTCGGATGGGTGATCCTGAGACAGAAGTAGTATTGCCGCGATTAGAAAATGATCTGGTCGACATATTCAACAAACTGCATGAAGGAAGATTAAACGATGTCATTTGCCGGCATTCCCCTTCCACATCAGCAACGATTATGCTGGTGAGCAAAGGGTATCCTGAAGAGTATCAAAAAGGATATGAAATAACTCAATTGAATGATGCAGCAGGAAGTCAGGTTTTTCATGCAGGCACAAAGCAAACCGATGATGGGCGTATTGTGAGTAACGGAGGCAGGGTTCTGGCCATTACATCATTCGGAAATACATTGAAACAAGCTTTGGAAATGTCAATACTGAATGCGCAGAAAATTCAATTCGAAGGAAAATATTTTCGACAGGATATTGGCTGGGAATTTATTTGAAATAATAAGAGGCATTAAGTCTTTATTAAGAAAAGGAATACAATATTTGTAGACGATACAGGTTGTATCGGAGATGCCAATGAAAAAATGGACCTTACTCGGATTACTGTTTTTCTCATCATGTGAATTATTTGCGCAACGCGGAGAGTTTGATACAATCCGGGTGGGAACGCTTATTGTCGGCAATGACACCTTAATCCATAAATGGCTCCGGGATGTATACATAACTGCTGATGCACCGAGATGGTATGCAAAAAAACTACGACAGGCCCGCGAAGAACGGGAAGCTTATAGCCGATTACGATATAATGTTTATCTCGTTTACCCTTACGCAGTGGCAGCATCCTTCATCTTAAAAGATGTTGACAGTGTCTTAAACAGCCTTCACAGCCGGGAAGCCAAACAGCAATTTAAACGAAGGAAAGAGGATGAACTCAATAATCGATTCAAACACGAGCTGCAGGATCTGAGTATAACACAAGGACAGATTCTAGTGAAGCTGATCGCCCGACAGACAGGACGACCTTGCTATACAATTGTCAAAGAACTGAAAGGCGGTTTCAATGCCACTATCTTTCAGGCTATGGCCCTGCTTTTTGATAACAACTTAAAAAATAATTATGAGCCCGAAGGCGAAGATGCCACTATTGAACAAATCGTTTTGGAAATTGAATCCAGAGGTCATTTCGAGATACGAAAGTAAGTTGTGTAATCACTTCCTCGATTCATCGAGAACTTCATAAATCACCCATCATTTTTTAGTATCGGCTCTCGACCTAAGGTATTAAAAATTGTGAAAACCAATCACTTCTGTTTTTTAAACTACTTTTACGCTTTTATTCGAATACAATATGAAATTAAATATTTTGGCTATTGCAGCCCATCCTGATGATATTGAACTGTCGTGCAGTGGCACATTGGCTGTACATAAAAAACTGGGTTATAAAATCGGTATTCTGGATCTGACCAAAGGCGAATTAGGTTCGCGCGGCACCATTGATATAAGGCAAAAAGAATCAACCAAAGCATCAGAGATTTTGCAATTGGATGTCCGTGAGAACCTGGGATTCAAAGACGGCTTCTTTAAAAATGATGAGGAACATCAGATGGCTCTGATTGCAGCGATTCGAAAACACAGACCAGATATCATCTTGGCTAATGCACCCAATGACCGGCATCCGGATCATGGGCGTGCTTCGCTTCTGGTTAAAGATGCCTGCTTCTTATCAGGCCTGGTTAAGATTGAAACTGAATTGAAAGGCATCCCTCAAGCACCATGGCGACCGAAAAAGATATTCAATTACATACAGGACCTTTATATCGAACCTCACTTTATTCTGGATATCAGCGAAGAATTTGATACTAAAATGAAAAGTATCAAAGCGTACGAATCTCAGTTTTACAGCAATACAATTGATGGTCCTAAAACTTATATTGCTTCTGAAGAGTTCCTTAAAACGGTAGAATACAGAAACCGCATGATGGGTAAAAAAATCGGGGTTAAATACGGAGAAGGCTTTTTGTCATTGCATAATCACATTGGACTGTCAGATTTCTCCACGATCATATTACCTGAATTCGTGTAACTTAAAAAGCATATTCTCCCTTATCATCATACATTACCGGAAGTGTTTTATGCGTAGCCTCGAAATAATCGTAAGCGCGCTTCATATTCACCCAAAATCGATGTTTATCTTCCTCGTTTTTATATTCACGCCCGAGATAATCAAGTCCTTTTTGCGTGAACCGCAAAGGATAAATCTGTACAGGAATATTTAGTTCACCATTGGTCCTCGACGCAATACAGGCAGAGTAAATCTCTTCAATGAATTCATCCGTCATCGGCATACAGCCAACAGTCATACATTTTCCATGAATACAGATATCGCCACCCAGATGATCCTTATCTCCATTCATCATATCAGAATAATTCGGATAATTCAGCAACATAGCCAGATGATAATTGCTTTTCGGATTAAAATCTTCAATAAAATAAAAGCCCTCAGGCACCTGCTTATCGCCCTCATAACGCTTTGGGCCTAGAATGCCTGACAGTGCACAAATCTTATAATTCTTGATCAGCACGAAGGAATCTGCCATCGAATTTCTTGCCCACATCTCAAAATCATTGGTTGATTTAAAGACTCTAAACAAGATATTTGGACATGGGTATTTGATATTCTTATCGGAAAATAATTTCTTCAAAGCTGGCTCATTTTTAGAAGCCGCTGTTTTAACCCGTTCAAATGAGTTCTGAAAACTTAAAAATTGATGGTCTGGATACGTCAACTCCAACGGAGGTTGCGCATAAAGGCAAAAAGTTGTGAAGAGAGTCAATATGAGAAGGCTTGCCTTTTTCATGTAATTTAGTAAGTTTGTTAGTGAGGTGCCCGCAAAATTATTGCTTCTTGCCGAGATAAATGTGGACAAGTTTGTAGTTTTAGTTAAATTTTAAATAAGCCAGATGAAGAAACTCATAGTTTTTACAGGTGCCGGCGTAAGTGCTGAAAGCGGCATTCGCACCTTTCGTGATGCCGGCGGCCTTTGGGAAGGGTTTCGAATTGAAGATGTGGCTACACCACGCGCTTGGAAAAAGGATCCGGAAATGGTGCTGCGATTTTATAATGAACGTCGCAAGAATGTTTTAGAAGCAATACCCAATTTGGCTCATACACTCATTGCTCAATTGCAGGAATCCTATGATGTGGACGTCATCACCCAAAATATCGATGATCTTCATGAACGTGCCGGCTCAGAAAAAGTCCTTCATCTTCATGGTGAAATCCTGAAAATGAGAAGTGAAAACGATGAAGAACTCATTTACCCGATAGTAACTGATATCCGGATCGGTGACCTTGCACAGGATGGCGCCCAACTAAGACCTCACATCGTTTGGTTTGAAGAACCTGTACCGATGATGGACGATGCTATTCGTACATCGATGAATGCAGATATTTTCATCGTCGTTGGAACAAGCCTGGTGGTTTACCCCGCTGCCTCATTACTTCATTATACCAACACTCAGACACCAGTGTTCGTCATCGACAAAAAGGTACCGAAAGTTAGCAGACCCAACATCGTGTATATTGAAAAAACGGCCTCCCAAGGCATGACTGATCTCATTCATCTACTAGCCCGACTATGAGGAGTATTAAAAGCTTATCGAAACCAAAAGTTCCTCCACTTCACAGATTGGGGGCAGAGTGTATTTACCGAATCTCGCGTCATTACCCATCATAATCTTCCGTAAACTCAATACCGAACGTGGTTAATTCCTTCAGCACAGGCTTGTAAACCTCTTTCATAATAGGAATCTGAACTCCGACGAGGTTTTTAATTTTATTTGTCAATAACAATTTAGCAAAGATAGCCATCGGCAGACCCACTGTCTTCGCCATTGCCGTATACGTTTTGTCCTCGCCTTTCACTATGAGGGTACTTGACAGGTGAGTCTCTATATTTTTTCGTGCATATTCGAATTCATGACGCATCACAACCATATCCTTGTCATGCTCTTCTATCCTCCATTTTTCCTCAATACGCTGAAGCAAGATATCTGCACTGCTCATTTCTCCCTGCAAATTAATTTCTTCCTTTTCGAATAGCCCGAGCCAATCAATCAGATTCATGGCAAGTTCTTTCTCCTTCGGTGTCACATTCATTATTTTCTGAGACGGGGTATTCCCCTCAAATAATTCGGTTGCTTTCATGAACCAATCGAAGTAGGTTAACCTTAGATCTGTGAATTTCATTTCGTCACTGGTCAGTCCCAAATGAACTACTGCATTCCATCCAATACAAAAGTCTTGATACCTGAAAGTCGCCCTGAGCATGGTTTTTACCTTTTCAAGACCATAATACGTTCTATAACTTAAGCTGTCTCTGTTGGCATAAGCCGCCAGACTACCTAAGCCATTCACCTTGATGAGTTCATATTCATTGAATAAATCCTGATAAGCGATGGTCTTCTCAAATCCTTGCTCCATAAAATGTGCTCCCGATTTCCCTGCATTCAGGATATTCCTAGCATTCCATGAAATTTTATAATGCCATGGATTATTATCACTTTCAGGAGCAACCAAACCTCCGCAATATGACTTGAATGAAGAGATATCGGCACCAAGACGTTCAATCTCATCAATGATCTTCATCGCACTCATATGATCAATACCCGGATCCAGCCCCATTTCATTCATGAATAATAATCCGGCATTACGTGCATCTACATGTAAACCTTTTATCTCATCAGACAAATACGAGGCTGTAATCAGATTTTTCCTGAGATCAATGCAATCCTTCGCAACAATAAAATGAAGGGAAGGAGGAAGCAATGAAATCACCAGATCGGCATGCAAAATCTGTCTTTTTCTGAGTAACTCTTCGTGAATATCCAATTGGACAGCCGTTCCAAAGGAATGATCACCAATTTTAGCCAACGCTGCGTTCAGGTCAGAATCGGCTACTGTTACCTGCCAAAATTGTTTAGAAGAACAATCCAGCAGATATTTTATCAGATAAGAAGATGATTTTCCTGCACCAAATACCAAAATATTGGTCATTGAATTTCTTGATTTTATTTATGAATAAATAATATACATTTGCAAAGATATATCTATAAAAATATTAACAAGAATGAAAAAGAACACATTCAAAATTATTTTATCTGCTTCCTTGGCAGTCATCCTATTCAGCTCCTGTGCGTCTCAAAAAAAGTACGGCTGCCCTAATCATATATCAATCTCCAAATTATTCGGATTATAAATCCAACTTCTCTATGGAATGGAAAATCCTTTCCGGCCCTGAACAAATAGACCAGATCATTCAGGAAAGTTTTCTGAAACCTGTCGTCATTTTCAAACACAGCACACGCTGTTCAATCAGCCATATGGCCAAAGGCCGTTTGGAACGAGACCTTGCCCCTGAAGGAGTCGATTTCTATTATCTCGATCTGATTAGCTACAGATCCCTTTCTAATCTATTGTCTGAAAAATTCTCGGTTCATCACGAATCACCTCAGATCTTACTGATAAAAAATGGCGAATGTATCTACGATGAAAGCCATAGTGGCATTGATATGCAGGAAATAACTGACGAAGCAAAGGCTTAAACCGTCGTGTAACATTGCTCGATACTCACTTCACTGTTTTTTATCTCATAACCCAAAGGCGGGTTATTTTTTTTGACTGAAATCAATACATACGTGATTTGAGGATAGGTTCCCTTAATCTTCGAGGCCATACTTTGCACCAATTCCTCCAAAAGATGCTTAGTTTCCTCAAAATGTGCCTTCACCACAAGAAACAATCCTTCGTAATTGACTGAATTCTCGAGCGTTAAGACTTCTTTCCCAACAGGAAGCCCCACTTTTACATCGATGATAAAGTAATTCCCGAGCATACGTTCCTCTTCATAAAAGCCATGATAGCCAAACAGTTTGATCGTATGTAGGGAAACGTAAAGGATAAGAAACGATTGGACAGATTAAGGAAGTACCGCCACCCGTTTGATGGCTTCATATTCATTCACAAAATCATCATTACTCACAAAGAGATGAACCGTAACAGTATCTAACCCTGCAGGAATGAAATAAACCGTCGGATTATTGCTACTGCCTCCGTCGGGCATTACCCAACGTTGCTTTGTATAATGTGTTGAACAATTGACCAATGCCAAGGTGTCTTTCAGGTGAATGGTAACCACATCGCCAACAGCCGTAGCCGATTCAGTGCAAATCAATGGTACAGGCTCTCCTTTGCGTTTGCAGGCAAAGAACAAAAGACTAAGGGAAAGGATAAGGAAGAGTTGCTTCATAAATTTTAATACCTAAAGTGTATCAACAAATGTAATTCGATTTTCTGAGGCTACAAAGCTGTACTGAATTGATTTTTAGAAACAGCAACGATTTATTCATAGAAAACCACTTGAAAGCTGCCGAAATTATTAAAAATCTTGACTTGGTTTATGCATTACAAATTATTTGTTTTTCTCATTGGCACGTTTGACAGTCTCGGCATCATATTTCATTTCACCCGGCCTGATCGTATTAAATGGGCGAAGCATCATTCCAATATTCAACTGTACAAAATGGGCCGGCGTGGGCAGCATCATGGCCTTGTAAAAGCCCCCGCCTTCCGAATTCTTATTGATCTGCATCAATGTTTCTGAGTTGTGATCGAATATCCATACTCTCCCGTCAATGTCAGATAAATAATCGGAGCCAGCCGAAGTGCATAATTCGCGCCCACAGAAGGCATCATACCGCTGAATGCCGCTTGACTGTGCAAGGAGTTCAATTCACTATAATGACTGTCGTTCTTACGTGAAAAGACCAGATAATCGATCGTATAGCCTGAATGAGTCATCGCTAGTTTGGCATAGCACTCCAACACACTTTTAGGTCGATATGACCAATATGATGAATAAAAAAACAGGTTGCCCCGCGTGAATGACACGTTCTTATACGAAGTAACCGTGGTTGTGTAATCGGCCTGCTCAAACAACGTTTTCACGCTGCGTTGCAGGGCTAGATTATCAACGAAGTAATTCATGATATTGATACCCGCTCCCAGACAAATATGCTTAGCCATCTTGAAGCCGAGTTGCAATTCAGCACCCGAACCTACGGATGAATGCACCTTGAGTGGCGATTGATTATTGTTCATCAACGCAAATCCGCTTGCAACCTGAAACTTAAACACTACCGGCAATCGCACACGCAGATACTGCGACCTGCGTGTGGAATCCCGTCGTTGCGCTTCTTGATGCTGTTGCTTTTTTTGTTCCCTTTCTTCAGAAGTTACTGTGCGTCGTTGAGCTGGGGCTATGATTGCAAGCAATAAAAGTAAGAGTATGCAGAATGTACCTTTCATCGTTTAATGAAGCAGTTTAAAAGGTGGAAAAACTGTATCGTACGGTATGGTGCCGGCTATAGCCACACTCACTTTAAATTGATGATACTGCTCGGCGTCAGGCGCTTTGTGAAGCTGATATGAATAATAAGTCCCCAGATGATAGGTTGGGTCAAACTGGGCAGGCACTTCAAACACATCATTCAATGAGGTACCCGCAGGATGTAAACTGTCAAAATCGTGATTACTGCTGATGGTGATACTTTTAATGGTATCATAAAAAATATCATTCACAGCCAATTTGGTTGCAAAAGCTGCATTGATAAAAGGTATCTGTGTTTCTTTCTTACAAGAAAATCGTTCCGCATTCAGTTCAATACGGATATTGAAATCAGAGGTTATAACTGAATCCATCGCTTTGAGTGTATCCAAACTACCCAAATCGGTCGGTGTCATTTGGATACCTTTTAACAATTGACAAAATCGTATAGGACGGCAGCCTTGGTAAAAGATCATGGAAACGGCAAGCAAAACCGCCCCAGTAAAAATCGAAAGTATCTTGATTATGCTTTTCACATTATGCTAAACGAATGTACAACTTGAATTGTTAGCAGGAAGGCTTCATTTGTTATACGTATCATTCAACAGAATACCTAAGACGGACCTATTCCTCTCACGTTATCTGCATTATAAAAACAATCTTCTTCTCCATTCTTTTCCTTCCCGTGAACAGACCCGTCTTCCTTTCACTCAGAAATAGTCATTTTTTACTAAAAATTCCCACCGGGACACTCTTTTGGCAAAATAATGCTCCTCTAGAGGCAACGGACCCCGCGGAAATGGCAACGGACCCTCCTTTAGAGGCAACGGACCCCACTTTACGGATAACGGACCCCGCGGAAATGGTAACGGATTGAACTTTAATGGCAACGGATTGCGCATCGGAGGCAACAGACCGCCCTTTAGAGTCAACAGATCATCCATTCATGGTAACAGACCCTCCTTTTTTGGCAAAAAAGACTCCTCTGATGATAAAAATCGTCAATTGGGAGATTTTTCAGGAATATTTCAAGGGAGTGTAAAGTAGATTGTGTAAACATCAGTTTCCTTTTCCCTCAATAAAAAAAGGGTCGCCACATAGGCAACCCTTTTCTTCTTATATAAGACGACGAATTATTGTTTCATGAACTTGGCAAATTGGCTCTTGCCTTCTGCATCAGAAATTTTAACCATATACAGATTCACCGGTAAGGTTCTGATATCGATAGCATGGTTTCCTTTCGCTGTAGTGGAAAACATTTTTACTCCGTTTACATTGAATATTTCAACTTGATACTCCGTTTTGCTGTCACCAATGATGAACAATTTATCATCAGCAGGGTTAGGATACAACGTAGCTTGTGTTTTGCTTACATCATTCAAACCGGCAGGGGCCTGGAAATTGATAGAATACATGGCAGAAGCTTTGTTTATAGACGCATTCACGCAGAATGAATCGATACAACCATTACCCATGACAACCAGACAAATGTTGTAGTTTCCTGCAGAAGCATAAGTGTGTGAAGGATAAGCTCCGGTGCTGTTAGCGCTACCATCGCCCCAAACCCATGTATAACTAAGATTAGCGCCGGTGCTGTTGTTGATACCGATATAGGTATGAGCCGGTGCTCCTACAGACGAATCCTGATAAACAAAGAAACTGGCATTGCAAGGGTTGCTTGAATTGCCGGTTACGGTCTGCCAAGTAGAGTCGTTGCAACCATTAGGACTTGGGCTTGTCACGCTCAATGATACCACATAAGGTCCGGCTGTAGGGAAGGTATGCGTGGCATTTTGCGTAGTCCCATATGGGCTTCCGTCGTTCCAGAACCACAAATAACTTAAATTAGTTCCTGTACTTGTGCTTGTGAAGTCAAACGTATTGGCTGTCGTCGTGTTGACGGCATAGGTGAAGCTGGCATTACATGGTGTTGTCCCGGCGATGGTGATCGTATTGCATACGGTGTCAATACATGGCCCATTGAGTAAAGACGAATCATGAACGGTCAAACAAACTGTATAGGTGCCGGGGGCGTTATAGGCGCAGGTAGTTTGTGTGCCATAGCCACTGGTGCCGTTTCCGAAAGTCCATGAATACGTTTGTGTGCTGTAGATGGTGTTCGAGCTGCTGTAGAATGTAACCACACCGCTTGGCGCTACGGTATAAGAGAATGCAGCGTTGCATGGCGACTGCGCATTCGAGTTAAAGGCTGCCATCAGGAACATGGCGAATAAAAGGATTCTTGTTTTCATAATTTTGTTTTTATTATTTTAAAAGTATTGTTGTTTGCAGGTTTAGACGACGGTCCTTTTCGCTTTGTTAGCGAACCCGCTAAAAAAATACTTTTATTCAAAGGACAAATATAAAGGTTGTTCGATACTTTATAGCGAAGAAATTGGCTTGGTGGCCGCTCCCAAGGTATTTTTTGCCGTTACGCATCCTTCAATATCTTTGTCCTTGAACTAATTAAAATCCAATAAAATGAAACGACTTTTTTCGGTCCGCTATAACGATACTGCTTTGGATATAGGACTTTTCTTACTACGAATCGCAGTGAGCCTGGCTATGATCTTTTATGGCTTTCATAAACTCACTCATTTTACCGAGATGGCGAAAGAAGATTTTTGGGCGAAAGAGGTCAACTTTATGGGTAAAGGAGGCACTGTATCATTGGCATTGACGGTCTTTGCCGAGTTTTTCTGCAGTCTGTTTGTGATATTGGGCTTGTGCACGAGAATCAGTCTTTTGCCTTTGCTGTTCTGCATGGGTTATATCGTGGCTATCGTCGATAAATATGAAATTGTTTCCGCAGGGAAGCATGGCTATGAGCTGAATCATGCGTTTTTCTACTTCATCATTTATTTTGTCTTATTACTTTCTGGGCCTGGCAAATGGAGCATCGACCGATTGATTTCAAAATAATTCGTCATTACCATGGGCAAATTCAGCGATTCCTTATCAGAACAACATGAGTCTTTCATAAAAGCTCAACATCTTTTTTTTGTGGGCTCAGCGCCTATGCATCCAGAAGGACATATTAATTTATCTCCAAAAGGACTCGATTCCTTCAGGGTCTTAGCACCGAATCGTGTCGCATATATGGATATCATTGGTAGTGGCAACGAAACAGCTGCTCATTTGGCCGATAACGGGCGTATCACCTTTATGTTTTGTTCGTTTGATAAAGTGCCTAATATTTTGCGACTTTACGGAAAAGGGAAAGCAGTCTTGCCCGGCGACACAGAATGGGATGAACTCAGTGCTCATTTTGATATTTTTTCGAGTACACGGCAAATCATCGCCGCTGATATTCATCTTGTTCAAACTTCCTGTGGGTATGGCATTCCATTATATGATTACAAAAGCGAACGGACCATACATTTCGATTGGGCAGAAAAAAAGGGAGAAGATGGACTGAAGGAATATATTCAGGAAAAGAACAGTATGAGTCTGGATGGAAAGCAAATCAGACATAGATAGGCGTAAGGCACAAGAGTGCAGGCGTAAGAAATACGAATTTCGCAAAATGAATATACCCGGTTCCCTGACATTCGTATTTCCTGACATGTAACATCTGTCATCTGATATCTTGTAATTATATTTGCCGGATGAACAAACGGGAAATACTTGAACAGAAAATTGCCGACGCTCAATTGGGCGGTGGAGCAGTGCGTATACAAAGCCAGCATAAGAAAGGCAAACTGACCGCCAGAGAGCGTGTCAATATGCTGCTGGATGAAGGCTCGTTTGAAGAAATCGGTATGCTGGTCATGCACCGAAGTACCGATTTCGGTATGGAAAAAGAACAATATCTCGGGGATGGTGTGGTGACAGGCTATGGCACTGTGAACGGTCGTCTGGTTTATGTCTTCTCACAGGACTTTACCGTGTTCGGTGGCAGTCTGAGTGAAACTCATGCCGAGAAGATTTGCAAGATCATGGATATGGCTATGGAAAACGGGGCACCGGTGATTGGTCTCAACGACAGTGGTGGCGCCCGTATACAAGAAGGTGTCGTATCGCTTGGCGGTTATGCCGATATCTTTTACAGAAATACCAGAGCATCAGGTGTGATACCCCAACTCTCGGCTATCTTGGGACCCTGCGCGGGTGGTGCGGTCTATTCTCCGGCTATCACTGATTTCATCCTGATGGTGGAGCATACATCGTATATGTTTGTCACCGGACCAAATGTGGTAAAGACAGTCACACATGAAGATGTGACCAGTGAAGAACTAGGTGGAGCACATACGCATGCAAGTAAAAGCGGTGTCACACATTTTGCATGTAGCAATGAAGTGGAATGTATCAACAATATCAAACAGTTGCTGAGCTATATGCCTCAGAATTGTGAGGAAGAGGCCCCTGTCTATCCCTATGAGGCATCGAATGAAGTGCGAGAGAAACTGAATAATATGATTCCGCTCAATCCGAATACGCCTTACGATATGAAGGAGGTGATCACTGAAATCTGTGATGAAGATTCCTTCCTTGAAGTGCATAAGGATTATGCAGAAAATATCGTGGTCGGTTTTGCACGGATCGCCGGACGAAGTATCGGCGTGGTGGCTAATCAGCCTGCCTCCATGGCTGGTGTCCTAGATAATAATTCGAGTAAGAAGGGTGCACGTTTTGTACGTTTTTGTGATGCCTTCAATATCCCATTGTTGGTGCTGGTGGATGTGCCTGGCTTCTTGCCTGGTACCGATCAGGAATGGCATGGTATCATCAGCAACGGCGCTAAATTATTGTATGCTTTTTGCGAAGCCACTGTTCCTAAGATTACCGTCATTACACGCAAGGCCTATGGCGGCGCCTATGATGTGATGAATTCAAAACATATCGGTGCCGATTTGAATTTCGCTTTCCCGAATGCGGAGATTGCCGTGATGGGATCGAAAGGCGCTGTTGAAATCATTTTTAAAAAGGAAATTGAAAGTGCTGAAAACCCGCAAGCCAAATTGGATGAGAAGGTGGCTGAATATGCCGATAAATTTGCCAACCCTTATGGCGCTGCGGCACGAGGTTTTATCGATGAAGTGATCGTGCCGGCGGATACCCGTAAAAAATTGATCAAAGGGTTCACCATGTTACAAAACAAAGTGAGCAATATGCCCCGTAAGAAACATGGTAATATTCCAATGTAATCAGTAAGACACTTAGCAGGCCGTTGAGTGCAGATCGACTGTAGTCATCCTGTTGTTTTTTATATCGTACAATTATTGCCAACCCATTTTGTATTTGCTCCGTCTAGTTCAATCAGTGGCTATAATGTTATGTAGTTACAGAACCTTTACTTATATTTATCATTCAAATTCTAAAAACAAAATGAAAAAAACTTTATTTACTCTTGCAATGACTTGTTTCGCATTCTTGTCAAATGCGCAATGGCTGGCCGATGGCACAGCGTTGACTTCAACCTTTACCATGAAGGATATCAATAATGTATCGTATGATATGTTCACGATGCTCAATTCAGGAAAACACGTTGTGATCGACCTTTCAGCTACTTGGTGCGGCCCATGTTGGGCATACCATCAGTCACATGTATTGGATAACTACTATGACAAGTACGGTCCGACGGGCACCTCAGTAAAAGATGCACAAGTGTTTTTATATGAGGTCGATCAGGCAACTACCATGGCCGATTTACAGGGGACAGGATCTTCCACTCAAGGTGATTGGGTTACCGGAACCACTCATCCAATTTGCAACGAAGCCTCAACCAGTACTGTATTGAATAAGTTTCTGGCACCGGGCACTACGTCATATGGTGTGCCTGCTGTGTTTGTAGTTTGTAAAGATAAAAAGCTGTATCAGGTGAGTACTGGGTTGACGACAGAGCCAGGCCTTAGAAGTTATATCGCCCAAAAATGCGGTGTGGGTCCTTTAGCAAATGAAGAAGTGATGGATATCGATTTCTCTTATAATGTCTATCCTAATCCTGCTTCCTCAAAAACAATCATTCATTTAAACTTAGATAAGTCGAATACAGTTTCGTATTCCGTTTCTAATTCATTAGGACAACTTGTTTATTCAGCACCTCAAAGCAATTTGGTTACCGGTACTAAAGATATCGAAATCAATACAGCCTCTTGGGCTGATGGTATGTATTTCTTGAATCTGCACGTCGGAAACAGAAATGTGAAAACCAAATTGGTCATCGCTCATTAATTCGATCAAAGTATTCTTATAGAAAGAGCAAGGTCATTTCCTTGCTCTTTCTGTTTTTTGTTACCTTAGTGTTTCATAAAGAATTCCCAGACATGTTCAAACTACATCCTCTATCAAAAGTCAGTTTTCTTTGTTTGAGTCTGTTTAGTCTGTTATCCTGCAAAAAATGCGAGCAGGCCGAGTGCACAGGTTATGAAACCATCACCCTTGACCTGATTCATTATACCAAAGCCGAAACAGATACCATCCTCATCCGTAAGTTTACGCAACATTCCAATTATACCAATCAACTTGATTCGATCATGGCCCAGGACAGCTACTATTCGGGTGATACTCTCTATCTTCATTTTGTCGATCGACAGGCGCATTCATTGCAAGAATTGCAGACAGAATATGATCTGGAGATTTATAATCCTACTGATCAGAAGGCTGTTCGAATCTTTGATATTGATCGTGAACATGCCACGCAAGAAGTTTGTCATGGTGGTTTATTCGGTGGCGGCAATAATGCACTCACCTGCAACAATCGTTTGTTCGGGTTTAATTATTCAGTAAATGCCGGCACTATTAACGCATCGGTGAATACTATCTTTGTCACAAAATAAGTAACTTGGATCTTCGTCATCCCTTTTTAAAATTCATACTGAAAAGCAACCTGTTTATTTCGCTATGCGCGACAGATTTGAGTCTTGAAACATCAGTCATTCTGAAGTCGGGTTTTCAATCGGGTTGGCTCTACGCCTTTGTCTTTTTTGCAACATTATGCAGTTATAATCTCTACTATATTAAGTCGAGCGATTTCCCCTATCATAGGAGTATGGCGCTGCTTGGGTTATTCGGTTCTATTGTATCGCTGATACTGATGCCAAGTATTCCTTATGTTTATCTGGGAATCATAACCCTCTTGTCATCACTCTATCTTCTTCCTGTATTTGTGTCCTTTCGGAAGCCCGATAGCTATTCGGCTCTTCGTTTGTTTATGCTGATTCTTGTCTGGGTGCTGTTTACATTTCAATTTCCGGCACCTCATCATCTGTTTGACTGGCGCTATGGTCTTTTGCTCTTGTATCGCATCCTGTTGCTTAGTCATTTGTGTGTGTTGTTTTTTATTCGGGATGAACGAAATCCATCGCTCAAACGAACGGCAGAGATTGCCTTAATCCCGCTGGGCCTTTTACAGGGCTTGGTCTGTGTACTGATCATGTTGCATGGCGACTATTCGCTTTCCATTATTTATCTGACCATCACGCTATTGACGATCAAGGTCAGCAGTCGATCAATAAGGTCTTCAAGATCAAATTTTCATTACTTGCTTTTTGTCGATGGAATCATGTTGCTGCAAAGTATCTTTGTCCTCTTCAAATTTTTGATTACACCATGAATCTGGAACATTTATTAAAACACAAATCCATCAACAATACCGGATTTGATAATACGACAGGGAATTCGTCGGGCAGGGTACTGAATAAGGACGGCAGTAGCAATGTGGTGAAGACCGGCATCCCGTATATGAAAAGGATCAGTCTTTTTCATACCCTCATCAACATGAATATTCTCACCTTCATTGTTGTTGCACTGGGAGGTTTTGTCCTTATCAATCTTTTTTTTGCATGCATCTATTACAACATCGGTGTCGATCAGATAGGTATCAAACCGGGACAAAGCAGCTCTGATCAGTTTCTGGAATGCTTCTTTTTCAGTGCGCAAACAGTCACCACGGTCGGCTATGGTGTGATGCACCCGCAATCGCTGGCCACCAATGCGCTGTCTACCTTCGAATCAGTTTTTGGATGGATGGCCTTTGCCGTATTGACCGGTTTGATCTATGGACGTTTTGCAAAACCAAAAGCCTATCTGATGTTCAGCAATAATGCCCTCATAGGTCCTTACAAAGATGGACAGGCCTTGATGTTCAGGATGGCCCCCTATAAGAATAATACCCTCACGGAAGCTGAAGTGCTTTTGAATATCACCTTCAGGCTTCATGAGAATGATAAGATCGTCAATAAGTTTTTGCCTTTGAAAGCGGAGCTGTCGAAGATATCAGCGTTGTCGTTGAACTGGACTATTGTGCATTATATCGATGAAGAAAGCCCCTTGTATGGCATGTGTAAAGAAGATTATGAAATCAATGAAACCGAATTGATGGTATTTGTCAAGGCCTTCGATGAACATTTTTCCAATACCGTTCAGCAACGTACTTCATATAATGCTGAGGATATTATTCATGGTGCAAAGTTTGCCCAGATGTTCAAACAAAGCGATGATAAGACCAGCACCATATTGGAATTAGATAAAATACACGATTATCACCTTGTAAAATAAATAGCTATGTTAAAAAACCGACTTGTATCAGGTTTGTTGCTGCTAGTCTTTCTTGCTGTCATGTGCTTCCGATTTTTCGCGCAATCACATCATCAGGTAAAACAATCAGCACATCCTTTTACATCATCATCGAACACAGCAAGTTCTCAAAACAGCCATGATGCGCCATCTGCCATTCCTCAAAAAGTGTACGATGTGCTTGCCTATGTGAGAAAGTATCATCGTGCACCGGACGGGTTCGAAGGGGGACGGGAATTTAAAAACCGGGAGCATCAGCTTGCCGGTCAGACGCCAGGCGGCAATACAATACATTATCAGGAATGGGATGTGAACCGCAAGGAGCAAGGCCATAACCGGGGCGTTGAGCGACTAGTCACCGGCGATGATAACCGGGCCTGGTATTCAAACGATCATTATAAATCATTCAATGAAGTCAAATAAGCCATCATGAGTACACTCTATACATTGACCAATCATCAGTTTGTTTCGGAAGCCAGCGACACCTTTGTGGCCGTCATTGATGGAAGTACCTTGTCGAAAATCGAAGATTTTTATGCCGCTATATCAAGAGCGCTCAATTTTCCTGATTATTTTGGGGAGAATCTGGATGCCTTGGACGAAATGCTCTATGATCTGGATTGGATAGAACACGATCATGTGCTGCTGCTGATTACCAACAGTCAGCAACTTTTGCAACATGAGCCGGATAAGAAAACGGCCATTATTTCCCTGATCGAAGAGATCAATAATCCCTATTTTGAAGTTTGTTTCATGTAGTTTGCCATCGCCATTCACTTGTTTATCGGCGTCATACGGTTGTATAACG
>CAIQUX010000034.1 GCA_903875055.1 uncultured Bacteroidota bacterium | reverse complement strand
TTTTGAAACGGCAGAGAACAACAATTTTTTAGCTGTCCGCCAATTGTGGCTGCAAGGCAGAAGCAATCGTGAACGAAGGCCGGATATTATTGGGTTCGTGAACGGTATTCCTTTGCTGTTTATTGAATTGAAAGCCGCTCATCGTAAATTGGAAAATGCATACAATGATAACTTTACAGATTATAAGGATGTAATTCCTAAGCTGTTTTATTATAATGCTTTTGTATTGTTGAGTAATGGCATTGAGAGTCGTATAGGGAGCATTACAGGCAAGTATCAGCACTTTCATGAGTGGAAGCGTATTACTGAAGAGGAGGAGGGTATTGTGGCCTTAGATAGGATGATAGTGGGTATTTGTGATAAGTCGAGGTTTCTGGATTTATTTGAGAATTTTATTTTATTTGATAACTCGCTGGGTAAAATTGTCAAACTCATTGCCCGTAATCATCAATTTATTGGTGTCAATAAGGCCATTGAGAATATTCGACACAAAGACAATTTGTATAAGCTTGGTCAAATTACATTAGAAGAGAAACAGAAGTTAGGGGTCTTCTGGCATACACAGGGAAGCGGCAAATCGTATTCAATGGTTTTCTTCTGTCAGAAGATCCATCATAAATTCACCGGTAGCTATACATTCTTAATTGTGACAGACCGGAATGAACTGGATACGCAGATTTATGGTACGTTCAGTGGTGTTGGCGCTGTTCCGCAGGTAAAGGCAGGTTCGAAAGAATCCCTCAAAGCCAATAGCGGAAGTCACCTGAAGGAATTGTTGAGTTCAGAACATCGGTATTTATTTACCCTGATTCATAAATTCAATTTTGAAGAGGAAATTACCAAGCGAGAGAACATCATTGTGATTTCTGATGAAGCCCACCGAACTCAAGGGGGTAATCTGGCCATGAATTTACGGAATGCATTGCCCAATGCCTCCTTTATGGGTTTTACAGGTACCCCGTTGTTCAAAGATGATGAAATCACCAAACGTATTTTTGGTGATTATGTTTCCAAATATGATTTTAAACGGAGTGTGGATGATGGTGCCACTGTGCCACTTTATTATGAAAATCGAGGCGAATATCTTGGATTGAAGAACCCTGAAATCAATGAGCAGATCAGAACCTTATTGGAGAACGAAGAACTTGAAAGTGATCAGCGAAGCAGGGTAGAGCAATTGATAGCTAGGGAATATCCTATCCTCACCGCTAAAAAGCGGTTGAATGATATAGCCAAGGACGCGGTCTGGCATTTTTGTAACAGAGGCTATAAAGGCAAAGGGATGTTTATCGCATTGGATAAACTGACCGCAGTCAGAATGTACGATTTGATGATGCATCATTGGCAAATACTGATTCAAGATCTGGAGAAGGAAATTGCAAAAGGCGCTTATGGTGATCAGGAAGCTCTGGAAAGAAGCAGGGAATTGAACTGGATCAAGGAAACTGAAATATGTGTGGTTGTCAGTTCGGAGCAAAATGAAATCCAGAAATTTCAGAAATGGGATTTGGATATTGAGCCGCATCGTGAGAAAATGAATATGCAGGATCTGGAGTCCAGATTTAAGGAAGAGAATGATCCATTCCGTTTTGTGATTGTATGTGCCATGTGGATTACAGGTTTTGATGTGCCTAGTTTATCCACGATGTATATCGATAAACCTTTAAAATCACACACACTGATGCAGGCTATCGCTCGAGCCAATAGAATCAGTGAAGGTAAGAACAATGGCCTAATTGTTGACTATATTGAAACGTATACAGCTTTACTTGATGCGTTGGCCATTTATGGCACAGGTGGAAGTGAAGGGGGCGGTGGTGAAAAGCCAGAAGCGCCTGTTAAACCAAAGGAAGAACTTATACTTGAATTGGAGGAAGCATTGGTAAGCACAGAAGCCTTTCTGGAGGATGAACTAGCCTTTGATTTGAATGAGTTGATTAATGCTGACGGTTTACACAAACTGGCGGCAATGGAAAAAGGCGTGAATGCGATTTATACTAATGATGAAACCAAACGTAAGTTTCAAATTTTAGGCAGAGCAGTCTTTAAGAAATACAAAGCCTTGCAGCC
>CAIQUX010000033.1 GCA_903875055.1 uncultured Bacteroidota bacterium | reverse complement strand
GCCTTTTTAGGATGTTGGGGTATACCGAGCCATGAGGCCCTGCAGGGGAAGAAGTGCCATCACTGGCATGACAGGAAGTACAATAAATCACCGTCGATGAAGTATTGGGTGAAATCAGGCCGCTGACCATAATTGTCTCTGTAATGTTCCTCGGTCCCACAACCGGATGAAAGGATGGATTACCCGTTGAAAATTCAAGCCGGACATTATTTTGTACAATCTGACGTGTTGTTACGGATGGTGAAGACCAGGTATTTCCAGTGTGACATTTATAACAGATTTCATATGAATTCGTAGCCACAGTAACAGGTGTACCTGATTGATTTATACCAGACACACCTATTTCAGTGCCTCGAACAAATGGAGCTGTCGATGTCGTTGCATTAGCGGCATGTGGGTTGTGGCAATCGGTGCATTCTACATGTTTATCCATCGTACTAGCGGCTTCTGTAGGATCATGTATTCCTAAGTAGCCACTCACATTATGCTTCGATGATTTCAAAAATTGAGCTGCAATATTTTTTGTGGCTGCATTTCCGTTATGGCAATCAAGGCAATTATCCTCTTCGGGAATATATTTCAACAGCCTCGCAACCCCAAGTGCATTATGTGGGTTGTGGCAATTTTCGCAGGCATTGGCCGACACAGTAGTATATGGAGTGTGAAACCAAGGATTTGGAGTCACTCCATTCCATGTATGAGTTGAAGTATTATGCGAACTTGCAGTCCAGTTAGTCCGGTTATGACAGCTATTACATAAATTAGAGGACTGAGAAGTGGTCACAAGGAAATTAGTATATATATTCTCATGAGGGTCATGACAAGAAGTGCATTGGACCTTTGAAGCCGGATCTAATTTTACCGGTGGTGTGATGGCTACAGGATTTTTTAACTGACCATCATTGGTAGCCAGTGAGGAATTATAAATGAAGGAAATCGGATGATCATTGGATAAATTATTGGTCAGGTTTTTTACACCTGATGGCATATATGCAACACCTGTAACACCTAAAAAGCTTATTTGTGGTCCTGACATGATATTACCTAAACCAATGGTACCATCATGACAAGAAAGGCAAAGCATCGATGCCCCATCGGGCTGACCCAGTGTAGCATTCAAAGTTGAACTTGCATAAAGCACATAAGTAGTACCAGAGTTCTGGCGGTTCCATAAAGGTGCCACCGGAGATGAGTTATGAGGTGTATGGCAAAATATACATATCTGCGTTTCAGAGCTAGCCTTGACAGTACCCGGGCCTGAAACCGACAGGTTGTGTTTTGTATTTACAATGGTCTGCCCGAAGGTGATCAAAGCCCCGCCAAGGATGAATAACACGTAGAATAGTTTAATGACGTTAATTTTCATGACGCAACACAATTTTATCAAGTTTGAAAATCTGAATTCTCGCATTGTATGAATCTGCCACATAAATATAGTCATGCTCATCTACATAAATGGAAGATGGCAGCCAGAATTTTTCCTTTTCTCTACCTTGCGAGCCGAATGAAAGAAGGAAGCGGCCTCCTTTGTCAAAAATTTGAACCGTATGAAGCAAGGCATCCACTACATAAATATCGTCGTACGAATCTGTGGCCACTGATTTTGGCAGAGCGAAATAACCGGTTGCATTCCCCGCTTGACCAAAACTGCTAATGAAATTACCCAGATCATCAAATATCTGTATCCGGTAATTTAGTGCGTCATTTATATAGACAAACCCTTTATTATCCATCCATACCGAAGTAGGAAAATTGAATTCACCATTACCTGCTCCTCGTCCGCCGAACGATCTTATTTTTTTTCCCAGCGTATCCATAATTGTCACTTTATGAGAGGCTGTTTCGATAACCCAAACCTCAGCTCTGCGTTTTGAAAACGCGATTCCGGTGGGTTGATTTAGAGTGACCTCCTGATTGAATTCAGTGATTGATTTTTGATTGTTTGATAGTTTGAAAATCTTGTTCAATCTTGAATCTGTAAATAAAATACCCTTGCCTGTGAATGAACAAAGTCCTACCAAAGATTGAAAAATAAATTTCTGTCTATGAAAGGCGGGAGGCGGTTTACAAGTATTCTTATCAACACGTTGTATTGTTTCAGAATTCTGATCGACGAACCAAAATACGTCAGGTGAAGTGGCCAATAAGCCGACGGGTTTATAAGATATCGAACTCCGCCTTCGCTTCACACCGATAATCGTTTTCAAGATGCTGATAAATGAATGGTGTTGTTTCAATCTTGAATCGTTTGGAGCGGGAAATTGCCCGACCCATTTTATTTCGGCTGATTCGATGCTTGAAACAAGGTTTGATTGAGTAAATCCATAGAAACTTTGCAAAAGCAACACGATCATAAAAACAACTCTCTTACAATTCATCAAATATTCAAAATAGGTGCGCAAGTTAAACTTATTTACGGTGATGGTCATAGAATTCTGTTCCTCATCTTTATTCCATAAATCCTTATCAACTTCCGTACCGACTCATGTTTGACTGAATAAACTGACAAATTTTAATTCCAACAATCCATACATATTCACTACAAATCATAGTAGTTGAAAATGAAACAATTCAATGGGACAATAGCCAAATGTTTATCGTTCAGACAACTAGTCAAAGCCTCTCTCAAGCAAGTTGATATTATTTAATACCCTGCAGGATCTTGATGTAATTGGCCCTTTCATAGGCCGTAGGGTCAGCGATATGCTGTTGACTCATACTACCTTTAAACGATTGAATATCTTCAAAACCGGTCTTATACATCCAGTTTTGCAACTCAGCATTCATGGTTTTCAAATACGGGATCCCGTTCTTATACAGCGATGATGCGGTCATCACCACATCGGCACCAGCCAGAAGATATTTAATAACTTCGATGGCACTCTGCACACCCGTCGTGGCTGCCAATGAAAGTTTCACTTTTCCATATAACATGGCAATCCATAACAGCGGCAACCTGATCTCGTTCGATTCACTATAGTTCAGATCTGATTTGATTGTCATTTCATTGATATCAAAATCGGGTTGATAAAACCTATTGAACAGCACCAGCGCATCGGCACCGGAATTTTTCATTCGCGTGGACATATTGCCTAATGCACTGAAGTATGGATTCAATTTCACTGCCACAGGAATTTTCACAGAATGTTTTACGGCATCAATGATATTCAGATATCGGTGCTCAACTTCCGAGGACGACATCGTCACATCACCGGGTATAAAAAAGATATTTATTTCGATCGCATCCGCACCGGCTTGTTCGATCAG
>CAIQUX010000032.1 GCA_903875055.1 uncultured Bacteroidota bacterium | reverse complement strand
CCTCACGAACCGAAAGAGTTAAATAAATTGTGGTCCGTGAAGACACGTACCACGGCAAAGAAATCCGTAAAAGGACAAATTTTTTCTGGGGAAAATTATGAGGGGATGCAGCATCGGTTCGTGTCCTCACGAACTGAAAGAGTTAAATAAATTGTGGTCCGTGAAGACACGTACCAATGCTAAAGGATTTATACCAACTCTATCCTCTTATTCCTTGATAATCACTTTTGAAAATTTCAGTTCAACACCATTCGTACCGGAAAGCAGATAGGAACCGGCTTGGAGTGTTGATATATCAATGGTATTGTTATTAGGTCCCTTTTTCAACATCATGCTGACTGTCTTTACATTGCGACCTGTGATGTCTGTTATTTGTATTGAGGTCATATAATCTCGCTCAGCAACGATTTCCACATTGAGCTTGTCATTGGCAGGGTTCGGTGATAGTTTGACAAATGAATCAGTCTTCACATTCGAAACAAGGGTCGGATTAGCTGTGACCGGTGTTGAAAAACAAAAGGTAGAAAAACTGTCAACAGGAAATGAAATGGTCCAGACTGTGAGCATAGCGTCGTACGTTGCCGTAATGGAAGAATTTGGAATATTGGTAACTGAACTTACGGGCGCTCCAAGTACTAAGGTGGTATCAAATTGCCAGATGGAAAGGTTGGTATTCGGATCAAGCATCGGCCAAAGAGGGAATGCTGCCGTATTATAATCGTCAATGTCTCCTTGTAAGAAGTACAAGCTAACATTCGCCTTTCCGTTATTCGTGGGTGTAATCGTAAACCATCTGTTCAACATCGGTTGTCCTGAACCTGCAATATATTGGGTGCTGCAATTGATATGTTCGCAAACAGTTACATTTCCTAAATCGATGCCGTCAACACTATCTCTCAGACTTATGATCTTTCTGCAATCGAGAGTGGTATAAAAAGTGGCCGTATCACCATCCAAAAAATTCAGACTTTCACAGGGCACTATCCCGCAGAGTGACGCTTGTCCGACGCCGGTGAAATTCATATTTGCGATAGTGTCACTAGGCAAACATTGTGCGTTTGTAACGTGTGCCATTGTTGTCAACAGCATGATACTTAAAGCTTGTATTATTTTTTTCATTTGATATGTGTTAAGGGTGTATCAAATGTACAGACATAAATCAGCATTTTTATTAAAATTTCAGCCTATCAACAAGCAAGCTCTCAGCCTCGATTCGTTTCCTCACGAACCGAAAGAATTAAATAAACGGTGGTCCGTGAAGACACGTACCACGGCAAAAGAGGACAAATTTTTTCTGTGGAAAATTATGTGGGGAAGCAGCATCGGTTCATGTCCTCACGAACCGAAAGAGTTACAGAAATGGTGGTCCGTGAAGACACGTACCACGGCTAAGATTTTTATTTTGAAGCTCTTATTCAAACACCATAAGTATCTGTCCTTTTTCAACAGATTGTCTTTCAGTAATTTCTATCTCTTTGATGGTCACATCGGCGGCAGCTTTAAAGACATTTTCCATCTTCATAGCCTCGAGTACCATCAACGCGTCGCCCGCTTTATAGTGCTTCCCTTTTTCAGCAATAATCTTGATTACAAGACCCGGCATTGGCGCCTTAAGATTATTCATTTTTTTAGCGCTCTTTATTTTGATACCGAGTTTATCAAGCATCAAATCAATAGGTTCTTTGATTTGAACGGCTAACTTCTTGCCTTCAATACGCATGATCACGAGCTTATTCTCCTTATCCAGTTTCACCAGATCGGCGTCTTTTTGAACTCCATTCAACCTTAGCGTAAAACTATGCGGGGCGCTCTTTGCGAATTCGATTTCAACAGGAATCCCATTCACTGAAGATTCCTTGCCGGTCACGACTTGCACATCACGGGCACCAATTGAAGCTTTATACATATCCTTTACTGTTGTGCTTGTTGACGCGGAACCTGAGTTGACAATCGTTGTAGTGTTGGCATTAGTCGGTCATACACATCCTTTCGGTTGTTCTGCTGGGCCAGACCTGCGATATTATTGATCACGGATAAATCAAATTGAGCGGCACTTGCACCGTCCATCTTATTCGGCAGACTATTCATATAAGCGATATCATCTTCAGCCTGTTTGACAAATCGATCCAACATGGCTTTGCTTTTCACTGAATCACCTGAAGTGATGTAAGACATACACAAATAAATGTTTCCGATATTCTCATTATCCTGCGAAATAATATAAGGAAGAGACTTGTCCGAGATACTGTTATATACCTTATCAAGAATCTTAAGCGCATCTTCCTTCTTATTGTCTCTTGCGAGAGCGTCAGCGGTCATGGCCGCAAATCGACGATTAGTACTTGCCATACGACGGTTTGTCTGATCAAGATAAATGCCGTTCTCGCAATTACCATATCTGAATTTGTTCAGATACAAATCGACACATTTACTTTGATTGACTCGTAAAGGAGAGACGATTCGTGAACCTGGTGTACGAACCGGAATCAGTTTGTATGCAAATCCTTCCAATTGCAGATACTCTTCGAGGCCTTCATAATGGTCAGGATCAATGGAATTTGCAAAATAGATCGGACGCTTCCATGCATTGGCAGCCAGGATATTCAGTATCGCTAAATCATTTTTATAGGCTACGTTTTTAGGCATGCTGAATTGCACCTGATCGACAATCACCGAGGTGTCGCCTGCAGCCAATACGTGATTTTTCTTCACCAACTCCTTATCAACCGGAATAAAGAAATTCTTCACCGGAAAATAATTAGAGGCTCCGCCATCCATGGTTGGCATCGTAGAATTAGTGGCATCGCTACCTACAAAGTTTAGTACTTCTGTGAGGTTGACGTATTTGTCCTGGGCAATCGACTTGTTATCAAGATATTGGATATAGTCTCTTTTTTGACCACGATACTGTACCGATTTCCAGATTAAAGGCACCGCATCTGCAGTATTTATTTTTCTGGAAAGCTGATCGATATACCAATCAATACCTAACAAACTGATGTTAACGATACGAACATCTGTGCGGATACCTTCTACTTCCTGTGCATACCATAACGGATAGGTATCATTATCTCCTTCTGTGAACAAAATCGCATTCGGCTCGCAAGACTCAAGATAATTGATGGCTGTGGCTTTGGCTAATGTTTTCTTGGAGCGGTCATGATCATCCCATTCCTTACTGGCCATCAACATCGGCACGGCGACTAAGCAAAGCCCCGTAGCGGCAATAGGTGACATATTCCCCAGTTTAAGCCGTTTTAATAAATCACTTACCATCAGCACACCTAAACCAATCCAGATAGCGAACGCATACGTAGAACCTGCGTATGCATAGTCACGCTCACGTGGTTGAAGAGGTGTATTGTTCAGATAAATAACGATAGCCAATCCGGTAAAGAAAAACAGTAGTCCCACAACGGCCATATTTCGTTTATCGTTTCGATAGTGATAAATCAACCCAAGTAAACCAAGAATAAACGGAAGGAAATAAAGTTCATTACGTGCCGGATTATCCCGAACACCTTTTGGCATCTTATCGACATCTCCCATCCAGATCTTGTCTATCGGTTTAATACCTGAAAGCCAGTTACCATTTTCAGGCTCTCCCTGAATGTTCTGGATATCATTTTCACGGCCAATATAGTTCCAGCAGAAATAACGCCACCACATCTGTTTGACCTGATAGTTGTAAAAGAATTTGATATTATCGGCGCTGCTTGGCTTTTCGCCTTCAGCTAGACCAAGGTAATTCTGATAATACTTCGCATGATTCTGGTCATTGCCATCCCAAATACGCGGGAACAAACGGGTGTCTTCCGAATTATAGGTGTAGGCATCTTTCTTTTCACCTAATTCTTCATATTTCTTATCTCCTTTCCAATATTGCATCTTACCGTCTTCCATACCTGTCGGCTTGGAATTGTAATCAGGACCGGTTATTAATGGAACAGAACCATATTGTTCACGTTGAAGGTATTTAATCAGCGAGATCGCATTATCCGGATTCGTCATATCCAAAGGCACATCAGCATTCGAACGAATAATGATCTGAAAAAAAGATGAATAACCAATCAGGATAAAGATGAAGCATAATGTAGCCAGATGGACAAAATAATAACCAGCCTTTTTAGCCCAAGTGATAAGAAAGAAACAAACGGCAGCGATGATCAGAATTGCCAAGATTACGCCGCTATTGAAAGGAAGACCAAAGTCATTGACCATCAGAATATCCATCTTGGAAGCGAAAATGGGCACAGCTTGTATGACTCCGAACTGAACCACACCGGTAATCGCACATCCTAAAAAGAAAGCCCATACAGTGCCCCATTTCGTGACAGGATATCTTTTGAAATAATAAACCATTACGATAGCAGGGATCGTCAGCAAGTTTAAAAGATGGACTCCAATAGACAATCCCATGAGATAGGCGATCAAGATAATCCATCGGTCGGCATGGGTATCATTATCATTGGTCAAACGGTCTTCCCATTTAAGGATAGCCCAAAACACCAATGCAGTCAGAAAAGACGACATCGCGTAAACCTCACCTTCCACAGCAGAAAACCAGAATGTATCAGAAAATGTATACGCTAAGGCACCTACAATACCGGCACCCATTATTTTTATCAGATTGCTTTGACTCATGTCTTCACCTTGTTTGACAAGAATACGTTTGGCAAAGTGTGTGATGGTCCAGAATAAAAACAGAATCGTGAATCCGCTGGCCATCGCAGAGAGGCTGTTAATGGCCAAAGCAGCATTCTTCATTCCAAGGATGAATACTATCACACGACCTAACATCAGAAACAAAGGGGCTCCCGGGGAGTGGACCACTTCTAATTTGGCAGCACCAGAAATAAATTCACCGCAATCCCAAAAGCTTGCAGTGGCTTCCTTGGTCATCATGTACACCGTGCAGGCGATCAGGCATATGGCCCAACCGATCACGTTATTAATTCTGTTATAATTCATATTGAAATTTTAAAGAGGTAGCAAATATAAAAAAAGGAATCTGACTATTCCGAATTGTTTTCCGTTAAATAAAATGAAACTGCATGGCGAGGTTCAAAGGATATATCGGGATACTGAATTGAACGCCCCCAACTATAAAAACTATGCGAATAGCATACAATAAAAAATGCAGGCCACTATCGACCTGCATGTTTCATATCTACTATCATATAACATAGACCTTTTAACTAAGGCCGTTCGTAACTAAATATCTGTCGCTTCGCCAAAAGCCATGGCTGTAGCTTCTTTTACGGCTTCGCTCATGGTTGGATGTGGATGAATGGCATTCAAAACTTCATGATACGTCGTTTCCAGTTTACGACCCAAGACAGTTTCGGCAATCATCTCTGTCACGTTCATACCGATCATATGGGTTCCTAACCACTCGCCGTATTTGGCGTCATAAATCACTTTTACAAAGCCCTCCGTATTTCCGGCTGCAGTGGCTTTACCACTTGCGACGAATGGGAACTTCCCGATTTTCAATTCATAACCGGCTTCCTTGGCAGCCTTCTCGGTCATACCGACGCTGGCAATCTCAGGGCTGCAATACGTACATCCCGGGATATTTCCGTAATCGATAGGCTCTGGCTGATGCGCATGTTTCTTCTCCATATAGGCAATATTCTCGGCACATACTATAGCTTCTTTACTTGCTACATGCGCCAAGGCCTGCGTAGGCAAGATATCACCGATCGCGTAAACGCCTGGCACATTAGTCTGACAATACCCATCCACAACGATACGACCTTTATCGGTCTTGACGCCTAAGGTTTCCAAACCAATATTTTCCAAATTGGCAACCACACCAACTGCACTCAATATAATGTCGGCTTCCAATGTAACTTCGCCTGTAGCAGTTTTTACTTTTGCTTTCACGCCGGCACCGCTGGTATCCACACTCTCCACAGAGGCATTTGTCATGACAGTGATCCCTTGTTTCTTAAAGCTCTTTTCGAGTTCTTTCGACACATCTTCATCTTCAACCGGCACGATACGTGGCATGAACTCGACAACTGTGACTTTGGTTCCGATACTGTTATAGAAATACGCAAACTCAACACCGATGGCGCCGCTACCGACCACAATCATGGTTTTAGGCTGAACAGGCAATACCATCGCTTCTCTATAACCAATCACTTTTTTACCATCAATCGGGAGATTAGGCAATGTGCGGGCACGTCCACCGGTAGCAATGATGATATGTTTACAATCATAGGTGGTGGTTTTGCCATCAGCGGCTGTCACATCGACTTGCCCTTTGGCTTTCATTTTTCCATATCCCATGATCACATCAATCTTGTTTTTCTTCATCAGAAACTGAACCCCCTTGCTCATCTTGTCGGCGACACCGCGACTTCGTTTGATCATGCCGTTAAAATCAGCCGTTGCGTTATCGATTGTCACACCATAATCAGCTGCATGCCTTGCATATTCAAATACCTGAGCTGATTTCAGCAAAGCTTTGGTTGGAATACAGCCCCAGTTAAGGCAAATGCCACCCAGACTTTCCTTTTCAATGACTGCGGTTTTAAATCCTAACTGAGAAGCGCGTATCGCGGCTACATATCCTCCAGGACCTGCACCAATGACAATGACATCGTAATTCATATCGTATATTTTTATTGTAAAATGTTGAGCGGCAAAAGTAGGTAAAATGATGTAAAAAGTGAAATATGCTATTCCTTCGATGGATTACCATATTTTTCTCGCAATTTTCTGTCGAAACGGTCTGCTCCAACAAACACGAATTTTTTATTTCCTAATAAAGGACCTCTTCTTCGCAACGAAATATCAGTAAAATAAAGTTTGTTTCGAAGCGGCATAAAATCGGCATCATAGAGGTTTAGACCATAATTTCTGCTGGCGGCGTCATCCTCAACTCCCTGAAGGCGATCAAACATTCGGCTACTGACACTACTGTCTACAGGTAATTGTGTGGAAGGAGCAGCATAACTTACTTCTGCAAAATAACAGGCTTCAGTCGAACTCATAGACACCTTTTGCAATTTGGATTGACTGTCAAAAAACTTTATTTCTGACCATTTCTTACTTTTTGCCTGATCATAATAAGTGTCATAAAAGAAATAAACTTGGCAAAATTTGAAATGATCGGCAAAATCCTTCATAATGGATTGGTTGGTCTCGCTATCGGCTGCAAGTACCATTGGTATATCACGTTCCATCCCTCTTCGCCTCAAACCTTCTATCTTGTTAGTGGACAAGTGCAACATGAACAGAAGGAACTTAGGCTGTTGATACTTATTTTTCTTGTTTTGAGCCGAGGCGGTATCCTTCGTCTGAGCTGATGAAAAAAGATAGCATCCGATGAACAATAGAGTAAGTACCGAGAATCTGAACATATCCTGTTAATTTGAACTAAAGGTACATTGTCATTTTAATAAATAATCATAATAAAGTTCTGAAAAGGGAATTCATGACATGACAGAATCGAATGACATTATTCCGAAAATCTGATTAAATTTGCCCACCACAAAAATAAATAAGTAACAATGGGAAGAATATTCGAGGTACGTAAAGGGGCTATGTTTGCACGATGGGACAAGATGGCGAAAGATTTCACCCGTATCGGAAAAGAGATCGCGATAGCAGTTAAAGCATCTGGACCTGATGTCGACAATAATCCAACTTTGCGAAGATGCTACTTGAATGCCAAGGCCTGCAACATGCCGAAAGACCGTGTTGAAGCAGCCATCAAACGTGCCATGGGCAAAGACACAACCAATTATGAGGAAGTACTCTACGAAGGTTTCGGACCACATGGGGTAGCCGTTTTGGTTGAGACTGCGACTGACAACACAACCCGAACTGTAGCCAATGTGAGGGCCGCTTTCAATAAAGGGAACGGCGGTATGGGTAATAGCGGCTCTGTTGCCTTTCTGTTTAACCGTATGGGCGAATTCAAATTGAAAAATGAAAATATCGACCTTGATGAACTGGAACTTGAAAGCATAGACCACGGGATGGAAGAAATCGGTGAAGATGCTGAAGGCAATATTATTGTCAGGACCAATTTCAACGACTTCGGGAAAATGAATGAGTTTCTGGAAGCGAAAAATATCACTCCGATTTCAGCCGAACTTACCCGCATCCCGTTGAATACAGTTGAACTCAATGATGAGCAATCGGAAGAGGTACTAAAGCTGGTCGATCGACTGGAACAGGACGAAGACGTACAAAAAGTCTATCACAATCTTAAATAATAAGCACCTGAATAAGCTTTGCGTCTACTCCCTCACAAGAGTGAACTTCTGATATCGTATCCGGGTATCTATTTTTTTCATTTCAGGTACTGCCGATGATAATGTTCACTT
>CAIQUX010000031.1 GCA_903875055.1 uncultured Bacteroidota bacterium | reverse complement strand
TCTATTGCGTCAGACGCTTAGACCGCTCTTCGGTAAAGATGCCATTATAATAAAAGGGATAATTTTTGTCGGTATTGATCTGGTTGGCACTCATCACGAATCCTTGTGCAGGATTGAGACAATGCGGGTTTTCGGATTCAGGCAGAAAGTCGCCCCATGCAGATTGTATTGTCGTGCCATCTTCAATGAAGCGTCCTTGTTCCTCTTTCTTATGGATAAACAAACCCTGGCTCCACATGGCAATATCACCGCTTGCCGAAGCGAAGACAATATTCTGATGCGGACAATGAAAATCCATGATAGCATTCACATACTCTGTATAGTTTTTACTTTGATTCAATTTCGTCAGGGCCTTCAATTCATTACTTCCGCGATGGGCCATCCAGTCTACCGCGAAACTCTGGCCTTCATAGCCTTTATGCGGGAATGAAGGGTCATACATCACAATACCCATTTTCGTATAAGCGACAGTATCGATGAAATCAGGTTTGCCTTTGATCTTGATGGTTTCAATCTTGATCGAAGAAGCTTGGTATTTTCCATCGAGCAGATAGTCTTTCTTCGAGCCATCTTTAAATTGCATCGAATAAAAATCTTTCACATCACGATAGCCATTGGTGAATCCCCAGGCGATACTGTCATTAAATCCGATGACGACTTGTGGAGCACCCGGCAACGAAACACCATAGACATTCATGGTGGGTGTGATCAATTGATTTTCGTACCAGATGGCAGGTAGATTGAGCGGAAGATGTGGATCATTGCAAAGGATGGGTTTGCCGCTGATGGTTTTCGAACCCGAGATAGCCCAGTTATTGCTTCCGATTCCGGCATTTTCGTTTCGATCGCGTTTATCGTTGGATGAAGAAGAAACAGGAATCGTTTTATTTATATTATGATTGTTGAAGGATGTTGTTGTATCATAAGATGTCTTACTCTTTCCGCATTGTGAGGGAATGACGGCATACTCCTCGTCCTGATGTTCGGGATAGAGGATATCGAAAGTAGGTCCGAATAGTTTCTTTGCTAATGTCAGTTCAAAATCTTCAGTATGACCGCTCAGTTTATCGGCCATGAATTTGATCATAAGACTGGTCTTCAGATTGCTCCATAATTCAGGTTCAAAACCCATGAGTTTATATTCAAGCGGGTAGGTCTTGTAATGCAAGGTTTGGATATACGAATTCACCCCATCCCGATACGCATCCAGAATCTGTTTACTCTCCGGATCGGCTTCCATGACGTTCAGTGAATTTTCTGATCCGTAGACCATTCCTTTACGACGCATATCACGATCGACACTCAAAGTCTTTTCACCTACCACTTCACTCAAGCGACCGCTGGCGAATCGTGTGGTCATATCCATTTGCCATAACCTGAATTTCGCATGAAGATATCCTTGTATGAAAATGGCATCGAGATTATTCTTGGCAAAGATGTGCGGCACCAAACGTTCATCAAAACGAACCTCGACAGGCTTTGTAAGACCTTTCATATCATATATGACTTTCGTTTCCGTTTCGGCAGATGCATTTTGCCAACAACCATGATAAGGATCGAGAAACTTGCCTAAAGCCGGCATCGAGTTCCAGTTGGTATCGAGACAAACGATCATTCCGAATAAGACGAGTAAAAGGAAATATTTTTTAAGCGAATTCATGAGAGCCATCAAATATAATCACTGAACCTCTATCTTTACGACTTCATTTTAGGATAAATACCTGACTGTTTATGATCAAAGAAATACAAGTCCAATTGCTTCCGTCTGAAGCCAATGACATGGCTAATCTGAAGATGGCTATCCAGAACTATCTTTCTATAAAACGAAGTTCTCGTCTGGAATATGAAATTCTCAAGAAGTCAATCGATGCCAGAGGCAAACTGATCAAGGTCATTTTCAAGGTCAGGGTGTATATCGATGAATCTGAACGACTGTCAAAACCGATTATTTTCAATGCACGACAAGTGAATGATCAGGAGGAAGTGCATATCATCGGAGCCGGACCTGCAGGTTTGTTTTGTGCCTTGCAATGTATAGAATCGGGTTTGAAGCCTGTTGTTTTCGAGCGTGGGAAAAATGTCCGCGACCGGCGACGTGATCTTGCCATCTTGAATAAAGAAGGTATACTCAATGAAGAAAGCAATTATTGTTTTGGCGAAGGTGGGGCAGGTACTTATAGTGATGGAAAATTGTATACACGAAGTAATAAGCGTGGCAATGTGCAGCGGATACTGGATTTGTTCCATCATTTTGGTGCCGATGAGAATATCGTGTATGAAGCGCATCCGCATATAGGCACGAATAAACTTCCTCAAATCATTGAGGCCATGCGGGAGAAGATCATCGAGTGTGGTGGTGAGATACATTTCAATTCAAAGCTGACTGATCTGAACGTAAGCGGAAATAAGGTCACGTCGATTACCATCAATGATTCGATGAAGGTTCAAGTCAAGCATGTAATCCTAGCTACAGGACATTCGGCGCATGATATCTATGAGTTATTGCATGCGAGAAATATTCTGATTGAAAGCAAGCCTTTTGCGTTAGGTGTTCGTATTGAACATCCGCAATCATTGATCGATCAGGTACAATATCATTGCGATTTACGGGATGCGAATTTACCTGCTGCCAGTTATAGTCTGGTTGAACAGGTCAATGGTAGGGGTGTGTTTTCCTTTTGTATGTGTCCGGGTGGTATCATCGCACCTGCATCCACCAGGGCCAATACGGTGGTGGTCAATGGTTGGAGTCCTTCGAAGCGTAATAATCCTTATGCCAACAGTGGTATGGTGGTGAGTGTGGATGAGGAGGATTATCAGGATAAATCACCTTTAGCCGGATTACGTTATCAATATGAGGTAGAACAAAAGGCCTATGAAGCCGGTGGAGGAAAGTATGTGGCACCTGCTCAACGTATGGTTGATTTTTCGAAAAACAAGACTTCAACATCACTTCCTGATTGTTCGTATACAAGGGGAGTACATGCAGCCAATTTATCTGATGTACTTCCTTCAGACATTTATGCTTGTCTGGCCAAAGCGTTTGAACAGTTTGGTAAAAAAATGAAAGGATATTATACCAATGAAGCCATCGTGGTGGCGACTGAAAGCCGCACTTCGTCGCCGGTGCGTGTACCGCGTGACAAGGAGACCTTACAACATCTGCAAATCACCAACCTCTATCCATGTGCCGAAGGAGCAGGTTATGCAGGCGGCATCGTTAGTGCAGCGATGGATGGAATGCGTATTGCGGAGATGCTGAAGGTTTGATGATCAAATCGAATGTCGATATGTATACATTGAATTCACATCACAGATTTCAGTTGAAGAAACATGCTGTCCCTGAGCCTTAGCCCTGATGGTAGCGGAAAGCCCATACGGCGGCATCATACAATAAATCGACGTATGGCTTGCAGCGTACAGCAGGACTGTCGCCTATTAAGGAACCTCAGCTGAGCTTCAAGAAAAATAGAATATCAAAGACTACAACACACCTTCGTCATAGGCTTTTTCGCCATGAATCGAATCATCCAATCCTTTGTCTTCATCAGATTCTGTTACTTTAACCGGTGTGATCTTATTGATAAGTGCCAACATCAGATAGGTAAAAATGAAGGCATAGATACAAGCGCCGACGACGGCAATAACTTGTTTGCCAAAGAAGGCAGTACCACCACCAATCAAGCCATCGGCACCGGCAGGATTCATTGCTTTGGATGCGAACACTCCAAGTAATACAGTACCCAGACAACCGCCGATACCATGAACGCCCCAAACATCGAGTGCATCGTCCCAACCCATCTTGTTTTTTAGGTGAACGGCCAGATAACAAACCATACCCGCCGCGATACCAATAAGAACCGCCGATGGAAGTGATACAAATCCAGCTGCCGGTGTAATTGTAGCTAGTCCGGCAACAGCACCTGTCAGTAATCCGACAAACTTCGGTTTCTTTGCCATACTCCATTCGATTACCAACCAGGTGATAGCGGCGAATGAAGCAGCTACATCGGTATTGACAAAGGCCAGTCCGGTGACAGCATTCACATCAAGGGCACTTCCTGCATTGAAGCCATACCATCCAAACCATAAGAGTCCGGTTCCGATGGCGATCAATGGTACACTGTTTGGAGGTGTTTCTTTGTCTCTTCGTTTCCCGACATAGATGACGGAAGCCAAAGCCGCGAAACCTGCGGTGGCATGAACGACGATACCGCCGGCAAAATCAAGCACACCCCATTGAGCCAATAAGCCACCGCCCCAAACCATGTGCGCGAACGGATAATAAACCAAAACCTGCCATAAGATCAAGAAGATGATATACGATTTGAATGTGACCCTGTTGACAAAGGCGCCAGTGATCAGCGCAGGTGTGATGATGGCAAACATCATCTGATAGGCCATGAATACGAATTCAGGAATGGCGTGATTGCCGGGAAAAGGAGAATTGAGATCAACACCATGCATAAAGGCCTTATCGAGATTGCCGATGATGCCACCCATGGCATCACCGCTGAAGCATAGTGAATAACCGCAGAGATACCACATGATGGTGGTAATTCCCATCGAAACAAAACTTTGCATCATGATGCCAAGAATGTTTCGTTTGCCGGCAAGTCCTCCGTAAAAGAAGGCTAGTCCGGGTGTCATTAGCATTACAAGACTTGTGGCTAGTAGCATAAAGCCGGTAGATCCAGTATTGAACATAGTTTTCAGTTTTAAAATTTACTTCAGCATTTTTTTATTGCTGGATGTAAACGGGTGAATGATATAAAAGAACGAATTGAGTAATCTTGTATTAAAACCAAATGCCCAGATTGATCATGACTTCAGTACGGTTATTGGTATTGGCTCCATTGGTACGGAATATTTGCTGATTGCTATTCATCATAAGTTCACGACCTTCCAGTCTGATGAATGAATTGTCGGTCGGTTTGTATTCTAAACCTGCTGTTACACCACTGACGATGAATCCGGTGATTTTGTTCACGTTGTCAACGAATTGTCCGGTTAAGAAGCCATCTTTATCGGAGAAGGTTTCACCTCGGGCATACACAGCGAATTTTGGTTTTAACTGATATCTCAACGTAAGAATAGCACTATACACAGAAGCCGTTTTTGTACTGTCAGTTATTTTTGAATGTTTTTGTGTGATATAATCGACGCCCAGAATAGTTTTAAATTTCGGTGTCAGCTGATAATTAAAAACGAGGTTGTGTAACATTCTGAGATGTGTACCTTTTATGTTTTCCGGCGTTTCATCACCTATCAGATTATAATAACCGAGACTGCCTTTATCGCCTAAAGTTCGCGAAAGGGAAAGACCGTATGATTTTGATTTGTTGTTGTCTACAAAGGTGTTGTAGCCATTCAACACATGAAGGCAAACAAGCCACGTTGAATTTGGTGTGTATGTCACTTTTAAGCCTGCTTGCCACCAAGGTTCATAGAACGTGATGATGGCCAGGCTGCTGGCAATATTGTCTTTAGGTAAGAGGGCTTCAGTTCCGATATGCGTCTTAAAGAAACCAGCATCCAACCATATTTTCTTAGTCAGACGGACACCGGCATTGGCTTCTTGTATCAGGTTGAATACCGGGGACCAGGCACTTGATGGCATATCACCATAATGGAATGTGGTAACAGCCCTTATTTTTTCACCGGTGTATTGGGCAGTCAATTGAACAGAGTTGATACCGAACACATTGCTCTTAGGTGAGATATCGGGAAATTTCTGATAATTATTCGTGCCGACAGAATCGGAGTAACGGGCATAATAAGCGTCAACATAGCCACTGATTTTTATCTTTTCAATGGAAGCGATTAATGATGAATCAGCATGTTGTGAAAAACAGCGAGGAGTAAAAAGTAAAATGTTTATTGAAATCAGAAACAAACGGGTGTAGAAAATGGACTGTTTCAAACCTTTAAATTTTAGTAATCGTAAACTTACATAAGCAGAATATCAATCGGAAATAAATCGAGTATTAATTTACTTATTTACGATAATATGCCAGTTAAATACGATTAAATACCTTCGAATTCTTATTTTTTAAGGTAAACTAACCTCTCTTTCCTAACTCTATCACTTCCAGATTTTTCAAGCGGTCGTGGTCAATCGTAAATCGTATGAGTGTGCTTACTTTATGCCATCCATGTTTGCCACAAGCACCCGGGTTGATATGAAGGAGATTCAGTGTAGGATCGGGCATCACTTTGAGAATATGAGAGTGTCCGCAGATAAAAAGATGAGGCTGGTATTGAATGATCAGTGGTTTCGAGACCGCATTATATGATGGAGGATAACCACCGATATGTGTCATGAAGACAGAAACCTCTTCGATCGAGAAATTCAGATGTTCCTTATAACGAATCCTGAGATCGGCACCGTCAATATTACCCCAGACAGCGCGAAGCGGTTTGAACTTTTCTAACGCATCAGAAACTTCGACCGTGCCGATATCACCTGCATGCCAAATCTCATCGACATCCCTGAAATGTTCAAAGACTTGTGGCGGGAGATAGCCATGGGTGTCTGAAAGAAGACCGATTTTAGTCAAGGTAACACTATTGAATTATGAAGTGAATAGTCAGAAAGATCATCTACTCTGCAATAACCAAGTGATAATTCTTTTTACCTTTCTGTACGAGTATATATTTGCCATTCAGCAAAACAGAAGGAGTTACATGATAGTCCAGGCTATCCACTTTTACCTTATTAATACTGACACCTCCGCTGCTCACCATTTTCTTGGCTTCATTTTTTGATGGGAAAATACCGGTATCGCTCAGCAGTTGAATGATGTTGACGCCCTCATTCAACGCCGACATGGATGTTGTAAATGAAGGTACACCGTCCATGATGTCAAGCAATTGTGTTTCATCCAGCGATAATAATGCATCAGCGGTCGTATCACTGAACAATATTTGAGAAGCCTTCACTGCGAATTCATAATCTTGTTGTGAGTGCACCATCACAGTCACTTCTTGTGATAAACGCTTTTGTAATAATCTGAGATGAGGCGCCTGTTGATGTTCGGCAATCAATGCATCAATTTCAGTCGGTGGAACAAAGGTAAAAACCTTAATATAATTCTCGGCATCCGTATCACTGACATTGAGCCAGAACTGATAGAAACGGTAAGGGGAGGTCTTACTTGGGTCAAGCCACACATTACCGGACTCTGTCTTGCCAAATTTACCGCCATCCGCTTTTTTTAATAAGGGAGCTGTAAAGGCAAAAGCTTCTCCGCCTGATTTTTTTCGAATGAGTTCAGTACCTGTCACGATATTGCCCCATTGATCGGAACCGCCCATTTGCAGTTTCACTCCAAGATGTTGATGCATATGAAAGAAATCATAACCTTGTACCAATTGATAACTAAACTCCGTAAATGACATGCCGGTTTCAAGGCGTTTTTGCACAGAATCTTTGCTCAGCATATAATTAACGGTGATATGCTTGCCAACATCACGGATGAAATCGAGGAAGCTAAAATCTTTAAACCAGTCGTAATTGTTCACGAGGACAGCACCGTTCTTTTCGGTAGTATCAAATTGAAGGAATTTGCCTAGTTGTTTTTTGATTCCTTGTACATTGAAATCGATCTGCTCTGCCGATAGCATATTCCGTTCTTCCGATTTGCCGGATGGATCACCCACCATACCAGTAGCGCCGCCGACTAAGGCAATCGGTTTATGACCAGCCTTTTGCAGATGCATCAACAGCATGATAGGTACAAGACTTCCTATATGCAATGAATCGGATGTAGGATCAAAACCCACATAGCCGGTGGTCATTTCTTTTTCAAGTTGTTCAGATGTACCGGGGATGATGTCCTGTACCAAGCCACGCCACGTTAATTCTTCAATGAAATTCATAATTGTGTGAAAAGGGATAAGTTAAGGGTAATGAGTTAAGAGATATGAGTTATGAGAAATGAGTTAAAAGTTAAGAGTTATGAGTTATTCTTTTTTGAAGATTCGAGTTCCTTTTTGCTTAGACTTTTAATCAGTCCATTGAGAATCCGGATTTCTTCTTCAATTAAATCGCAAATATGCTTTAAGTTTTCAGTATTTATGAGTGATAATTCATTTACAATGATGATTTGCGTTTCTAATTCGTATAATGATCCTCTTGCAATTCGTAAAAAGTGAAGGAATGATTTTGTATTTTCTCTTCCCCAACCCTCAGCAATATTCGATGGGATAGAAATGGCGGCCCTGTTGATCTGACTTTTCAGCGTATATTTCTCGGTATCTGGCAGCAAGGAAGTGATTATATAAATTTCTTTAATAATTTCTATACCCTTCTTCCATGCTATTAAATCCTTATAGGTTGCCATATAGATTATCCTTACTATTTGCTTACTTATATCTTATAACTTCTCACCCTTAACTTAATATAGTTGGGTCAAATAACAAATGTATAGAGTAAATCGTAGTATTTTTGTTTGATACATATAATAATTTCAAAT
>CAIQUX010000030.1 GCA_903875055.1 uncultured Bacteroidota bacterium | reverse complement strand
GACTTGCTAGTGACCTGCTATTCATTGCATAGCCGCAACCGGACCTTTGGAAATTTTATCGGAAAGGGATACTCAGTGAGCGCCACCAAACTTGAATTGAATATGGTGGCCGAAGGGTATTATGCCAGTAAAGGCATCTATGAAATCTGCACCAAAATCAACTACGATTTACCTATCGCCAACCGTATCTACCAAATTCTTTGGAAACATCAATCGGCGGCTGATACGTTCGAAGAAATTGAGAAGATTTGTCATTGATAATAAATAAGTCAGAATCTTTCTTACAGCGAATCTTCTCCATATCCTGCTGCGCCGCCGCTTACTGCCATCTTCATCGCATCGGAAGGGTTGATATCTAAAGGCACCACGCTGTCTTTGTCGACAATCACCACCACACCACTTACTGCATAGGAATGCGGCATATAAACCGCTATCTTGTTTTCGAGCCCCATACCATGCAAATCCTGTTGGGTGATAAAACCGATCTGATATAATTCCGGACTTGTACGCATCTTGACCAACACCGGTTTTGTGAATTTTCGTTTATCTCCCATGAAGCTTTCCACCACTTCCTTGACCGAGGTATAGATAAATTTAAGGAAAGGGGTCCGTTCAAGGATGCTGTCAAAAAAATCAATCAGGAATTTCCATACCAGAAAGGTACTTCCCAACCAACCGATAATGATGAGTGAGCCTATTACAATCAGAAATCCCAAACCTCTTGGAACATAAGGAACCTTCGTATCAATAAAATCGAAAATGGAATAGGCAGCCCAAACAGTGACTGCCAATGGTGAAATGATGATGATACCCTGAAGGAAATAACGTAATATAAGACTGGCCACTTTGCGCATGACGCAAAGATACTGGCACTTGCATGATAAAATACGAGATTTCTATTACTTTTGCGCCATGCAAGAAATACTAGACAAGGTTGATCAGTTAAAAAAGGAAATTCAGGATACGCCGCTTTCGACATCCGAGGAACTGGAAAAATACCGTATACGGTATTTAGGTACCAAAGGTCTGGTGAAGGAACTGATGAGTGAGATGAAAAACGTGTCCAAGGAAATGAAAAAGGACTTTGGAGCCAAACTGAATGAGTTTAAGATTTTTGCCGAAACCAAATATGAAGAATATAAAGGGATAAGTTCCACTGGTAAAGAAAGTGCCAAAGAGGACATCGATTATTCCTTACCAGGTTTTCCTTCTGAAACAGGCAGCCGTCACCCGATACAGATCGTGATGAACAAGATGATTTCTATTTTTGAAAAGATAGGCTTCACCGTAACTGAAGGTCCGGAGATTGAAGACGACTGGCATAACTTCAATGCATTGAATCTGCCCGAAAATCATCCGGCGCGTGATATGCAGGATACCTTCTATATTTCTAAAAATCCGGATTGGTTGCTTCGTACACATACCAGCAGCGTGCAAGTACGTGTGATGAAGGAAGGCAAATTACCGATACGCCAGATTTTCCCGGGTCGTGTCTATCGTAATGAAACGGTTTCTGCACGGGCCCATTGTTTTTTCCATCAGATCGAAGGTTTGTATATCGATGAGAAAGTATCGTTTGCCGATCTGAAACAGACCCTGTATTATTTTGTCAAGGAAATGTTCGGTGCTGATGTGAAAGTCCGTTTCAGGCCTTCCTATTTTCCATTCACCGAACCGAGTGCTGAGATGGATGTAAGTTGTTTTATCTGCGGAAGCAAGGGTTGCAATGTGTGCAAACATACAGGCTGGGTAGAAATACTCGGTTGCGGTATGGTGCATCCGAATGTACTGACCAATTGCGGTATCGATGCCGAAAAATATACAGGTTTTGCCTGGGGTATGGGTGTCGAGCGCACCGCCATGATGCAATATGGTATAACCGATATCCGTGTCCTTTCTGAAAATGATACACGGTTCTTAGATCAGTTTAAGAATGTGGTATAACATGGTCATGCGATCATATCTACAAGAAAAATTTCCGACCTTAACCGGTCACCGTTGTCGCACGTTTAAAACCGCAGTTGTATGATTTTAGTTACCGGAGGTACAGGTCTCCTGGGTCAACACCTGCTTGAAACACTTTCTGCCAACAAGAAAATCAAAGCTACATTTCGCAACAAGATTCCGATGCTGCATGCCTCCTTGAATCAGGCCAATATCGAATGGGTCGAAGCTGATGTCACCGATATTGTTTCACTGGAAAAGGCCTTTGAAGGCGTTACGCATGTCTATCATTGTGCGGCGATGGTAAGTTATGATCCACGGATGAAGGAAGCCATGATGCAGACAAATATCGAAGGCACAGCCAATGTGGTGAACCTTTGCCTAGATCATCAGATAGAGAAGTTATGTTATGTCAGTTCCATTGCCACGCTTGGCGAAGGGATTAGTGGTGAATTGATTTCAGAGAAAAATGACTGGGAAGAAGGCCATGTCAATTCGAATTATGCCGTCAGCAAACAAGGCGCCGAAATGGAAGTATGGCGTGGTGTAGCAGAGGGACTTCATGCTGTC